>DATCLL010000181.1:0-11605 GCA_036563935.1 Limnochordales bacterium
GCCCACAGCCGGCGGGCCCGGGCCGGCTCCAGCGCCGCCACCCCGTCACCCGAAAGCGGGGCAGCGGCCCCGGGCGACGCCGGCCCTCCCTCCTGGTCCGGCTCGAGACTGCGCCCCAGGCGCCGGGCCAGGCGCCGCGCCAGCTCCTGCAGGATCTCCCCGTCCGGGCGCCCCCGCCCGTCGGGCGGAACCACCATGGCGTGCACCCGCACCCGGCCGTCCAGGTCCACCAGGGTACCCTGCCGCATGGGGGCAGGGACGCAGGCCAGCACCAGGTCCGCCTGCTGCACCGTCTCCGTGGGCAAGAGATCCTGCACGATGACCGCCTCGGCCGCCGCCAGGGCCTGCTCTACCAGCGCCCGGTCCGGGAAGGTGGCCAGGGGGTTGGCCCCCACCACGTACAGCGCCTTCAGTTCCCCGGCTGCCAGGGCCTGCAGCATGCCTGCCGTATCCAGCCCGCCCTCGCCCGGCACCAGCCCCGCGGCCTCCGCCGCCCGGGCCTGGGGGTGGGCTCCCGGTACCAAAAGCCCCACCTGCCGCCCGGCCCGCTCCACCGTCTCGGCCAGCTCCAGCAGGGCCTCGCCCACCAGGCCGGCGCGTCCGTCCCAGGCCCCGTCGCCGTCCCACACCACCACCACCGGCCCCGGGGCTTCCGCCAGAACCCCCGCCAGCTCCCGCAGCCACTGGGCCAGCTCCTGCCCCCAGGCAGGGCGGAACTCCACCCCGGAAGCCCGGTACGGGGGCCGGCAGGGCCCGGCGGCGTACACCCGGGCTCCCCTGGCCAGGGCTGCCCGGACGGCCAGATCCAGGACGGGCGCGCGCTCCACCGGAGGGCTTCCCACCACCACCACGGCCGACGCACGCTCCAGGTCCTCCACCCGTCCGCTGCGGCCCGAAGGGGTGGCCAGCGAGGCCACCGCCTGGCCGGCCGTGCGGTAGTCCACGTGGGGGGTTCCCAGCACCCGGGCCAGGCGGGCCAGGGCCACGGCCTCCTCCCAGAACAGACGGCCGCCGCCCAGGATCCCCACCGCCTGCGGGCCGTGCTCCTCCACCGCCCGGGCCAGCAGGTCCTCCGCCCGCTGCAGGGCCTGCTCCCAGTCCAGGGCCCGCTTCAGCGGGCCCCTGCCCGCCAGGGGCCCCGCCAGGCGCTGGGGGCTGTGGAGGTAGCCGTGGTTGAACCGGCCCCGGTCGCACAGCCACCCCATCCCCTGTGCGCCGGGTACGTCGTCAGCCGGCGTGTGGTATGCGCTCATGAGCCCTGGTGCCCCGAACAGGTGGTCCATGTAGCCGCCCGGGGAGACCACCCGCACCAGCTGCCCCAGCCGCACGTCGAAGCGAGCCGGGCAGTGCACGGAGCAGACCGTGCAGGCGGAGGCCACAGGGCTCAGGTCCCACGGTCGGGCCCGGAACCGGTAGGTGCGGGCCGTAAGGGCCCCCACGGGGCACAGCTCCACCACGTTGCCCGTGAAGGGGTGCTGGTACGGCCGGCCGGCGGCCGTGGTGACCACGGATCCCACGGCCCGCTCCTCGATGACCAGCTGCCGCTCCTGGGCCACCTCGTCGTCGAAGCGCACGCAGCGGCGGCACAGGATGCACCGCTCCTGATCCAGCACGATGAACGGCCCGAGCTCCACCGCCTTGGGCCGGCGCAGCTTGGGGTCGGCCAGGCGGCTTATGGCCGGGCCGTACTTGAAGGTCAGGTCCTGCAGGTCGCACTCGCCGCCCTTGTCGCACACGGGGCAGTCCAGGGGGTGGTTCAGCAGCAGGAACTCCACCACGCTGCGCTGCGCGGCCAGGGCCTCCGGATCCCGGGTATCCACCACCATCCCGTCGGCCACGGGCGTGGTGCAGGCCGTCACCAGCCGGGGCTGGCCCTGCACCCGCACCAGGCACATGCGGCAGACCCCGGCCGGTTTCAGCCGGGGATGGTAGCAGAAGACCGGGATGTGCACCCCCGCCCGCCGGGCGGCCTCCACCACCAGGGTTCCGGGGGCCACCTCCACGCTGCGCCCGTTGATGGTCACCCGGACGCCGGCTGCCGGCTGGCTCATGCCGTCTTCGCCTCCCGGGTGCAGCGCCCGTGCTGCACGTGGGCCTGGTACTCCTCCGGGAAGTGCTGCAGGCTGGAGCGCAAGAACCCCACCCCCGCGTCGGCCAGAGGGCAGATGGTGCGCCCGGCGATGAAGGGCGGGGTGCTGCGCAGCACCTCCAGGTCTTCGGGCCTGCCGCCCCCCGACTCCAGGCGGGCCAGGATGCGGGCCAGCCAGTGCAGCCCCTCCCGGCACGGGGTGCACTGGCCGCACGACTCGTGCGCGTAGAACTCCGTCAGGATCCGGGCCGCCTCCACCACGCAGTCCCGGTCGTCCAGGACGATGACCCCGCCCGAGCCCAGCATGGAGCCGACCCGGGCCACCGAGTCGAAGTCCATGGGAACGTCCAGCTGCTCCGGCACCAGCAGGGGCGACGAGCCCCCTCCCGGCTGCACCGCCTTGAAGCGGCGCCCCGGCAGGGGCCCCCCCGCATGCTCCCACAACAGCTCCCGCAGCGGGATGCCCAGGGGCAGTTCGTAGTTGCCCGGGCGGCGAACCCGGCCGCTCACCGAGAAGATCTTGGGGCCGGGGCTTTTCTCCGGGCCGATGGAGGCAAACCACCGGGCGCCCCGCGCCACGATGAAGGGCACGCACGCCAGGGTCTCCACGTTGTTGACTACAGTAGGCATGCCGTACAGCCCCACCGAAGCGGGGAAGGGCGGCTTCAGCCGCGGCTCGCCCCGGCGCCCTTCCAGGGAGTTGAGAAGCCCCGTCTCCTCGCCGCAGATGTAGGCCCCGGCCCCCCGGTGGATGACCACCTCCACCGAGAAGTCGCTGCCCAGGATGCGCTCCCCCACGTACCCCCGCCGGCGGGCCTGCTCCAGGGCCCGGGACAGGATCTCGTACCCCTGGCGGAACTCCCCCCGCAGGTAGATGAAGGCCCGCGCGGCGCCGATGGCGTAAGCGGCCAGGAGCACCCCCTCCACCACCAGGTGGGGGTTGCGCTCAATGAGCAGCCGGTCCTTGAAGGTGCCCGGCTCGCTTTCGTCCGCGTTGCACACCAGGTAGCGGGGGCGCCCGTCGTTGGGCAAAAACCCCCACTTGCGTCCCGTGGGGAAGCCCGCGCCGCCCCGCCCCCGCAGGCCCGAGTCGGTCACCTCCTTTTGCACCTCGGCCGGCGTCATGGACCGCAGGGCCTTGCGCAGGGCCTGGTAGCCGCCCCGGGACTCGTACACCTCGATATTCTCCAGCTCCAGCCGGCCGATGCCGGCGGTCAGCACCGGCTCAAAGGCCGCCTGCCCCATCCGCGTGCACCTCCCCCACGGGCGGGGGCAACTGCGAGCGCTGGGCCAGTTCCTGGGGGGAGCGGCCCTGCCGCAATGCCTCCACCAGCTCGTCGGCCCGCCGGGGAGTCACCCGGTGCAGGTAGTAGCCGTTCACCTGCACCGCGGGAGCCTGGTCGCAGGCGGCCAGGCACTCGGGCGTCACCTCCAGGGTGAACAGCCCGTCCCGGGTCGTCTGGCCCGGCTCCACCCCCAGGCGCTGCTGCAGGTGGCGTACCAGCTCCCTGGCTCCCGAGAGGTGGCAGGAGAGGTTGGCGCAGACGGTGAGGACGTACCGGCCCACGGGCTTCCGGTGGTACAGCGCGTAGAACGAGGCCACGGACTCCACCTCGGCCACCGTGAGCCCGAGAACTTCGCCCACCGCCTCCAGGTCTTCGGGGGCCAGGTATCCCCCCCGCCGCTCCTGGGCCAGGTGAAGCAGGGGCATGATGGCCGAGCGGCGCTGGGGATAGCGCTGCAGGATCTCCTGGACCTCGGGCTCCTCCTTCTGCCACGCAGCCGCCACCTACCGGTCCACCTCTCCGAACACCGGGTCGATGCTGGCGATGATGGCCACCATGTCCGCGACGGGGTGGCCTTCCACGATGCGGGGAAGAGCCTGCACGTTGTAGAAGGACGGCGGCCGCACCCGCACCCGCCAGGGCCGGTTGCCCCCGTCGGAGACCACGTAGAAGCCGATCTCGCCCCGCGGGCTTTCCACCGCCTGGTACACCTCGCCCGCCGGCACGTCAAAGCCGTAGGAGACCAGCTTGAAGTGGTGGATGAGGGCCTCCATGCTGTGGCGCAGCTCCTCCTTGGGAGGCAGCGCCAGCTTGCGGTCGGCCACCTGCCAGGGCCCCTCCGGCAGCCCGTCCAGGGCCTGGCGCACGATGCGGGCGCTCTGCTCCATCTCCGCCATGCGCACCCGGTAGCGGTCGTAGACGTCCCCGTGGGTTCCCAGGGGCACCTCGAACTGGAAGCGGTCGTAGTCGCAGTACGGGAAGGCCTTGCGCACGTCGTAGTTCACGCCGCACGCCCGCAGGTTGGGCCCGGTCAGGCCCAGCGCCACGGCCTGCTCGGCGGAAATGGCCCCCACCCGCCGCACCCGGGCCAGCCAGATGGGGTTTTCGTCCAGGATGTCCCGCAGCTCCGCCACGCGCTGGGGAAAGCGCCGCAGCCACTGGTCCACCATGCGGGCGAAGGCCGGCGTCACATCCTGCGCGAGACCCCCGATCCGGAAGTAGCTGGGGTTCATGCGGGCCCCGGAGACCTCTTCCAGGATGTCCAGAATGCCTTCCCGCAGGTCGAAGGCGTAGAAAAAGACGCTCTGCGCGCCCAGGTCCAGGGCGTGGGTCCCCAGCCACACCAGGTGGCTGGCGATGCGCTGAAGCTCTGCCAGAAGCACCCGCACCCACCGGGCCCGCGGCGGCACCTCCACCCCCAAAAGGCGCTCCACCGCCAGCACGTACCCCAGGTTGTTGGAGATGGGAGACAGGTAGTCCATGCGGTCCAGCACCGTCACCGCCTGCTGCCAGGTGAGGTGCTCGGCGTGCTTCTCGATGCCCGTGTGCAAAAACCCGATCTCCGCGTCGGCCCGCACCACCGTCTCGCCTTCCAGCTCCAGGATCAGGCGCAGCACCCCGTGGGTGCTGGGGTGGTGCGGCCCCACGCTGACCACCATGCGGTCGCCCTGGGGCTGCTCCGTGGCCCACCATCGAGCTACCGCCGGCCCTGCCGGCTCAGGTGCCATGCCTGCTCTCCCCCTCCTGCAGGCCCCGCGCATCCGGGGGCGAAGCTGGGGAGCTTTCCGCAGGGCCGGCCAGGCGGTCGTCCTCCGGAGCCCGCACGGGGAAAAAGCGGCTGCGCAGCCCCTGCACGGACGGGGTGCGCTGGGGCCCCCGCAACGGGTAGTCCTTGCGCAGAGGGTGGCCCTGCCAGTCGTCCGGCATCAGGATGCGTCGCAGGTCCGGGTGACCCTGGAAGCGCACCCCGAACAGGTCGAAGACCTCCCGCTCCGCCCACTGCGCCGCCGGCCACAGGTCGCTCACCGTGGCCACGGTGGGCTCCTGCTCGGGGAGGGCCACCTTCAGGCGCACCCGGCGCCGCCCGGCCAGGTCCAGGAGGTGGTAGACCACCTCGAAACGTTCCTCGGGCGGCCGGCGGCCCCGGTAATCCACCCCCGCGACGTCCAGCAAAAGGTGGAAGCCCGCCTCCTTCAGCCAGCGGGCCACGTCCCGGAGCGCGGTCGGACGCACTTTCACAACCTCGGTCCCAAAGGAGTCGCCCTGCGGCTCCACCTGGCCGGCAAACAGCCGGGCCAGTTCCGCGCCCACCCCGGCCACCGCAGCCGCCTCCGGCGGGGTGGATGGGAGCTGCGGCTGCGCCCCCTCCAGCTCCTGGCTCAAGCCAGCACGCCCGCCTTCCGGTCGCCGGAGCGGATGCGCTCCTGCAGCTTCAAGATGGCGTCCAGCACCGCGTCCGGCGTGGGCGGGCAGCCGGGCACGTAGACGTCCACCGGCACAATCTCGTCCACGCCCTGAACGATGGCGTAGTTGTCAAAGATGCCGCCGCTGGAGGCGCACGCCCCCATGGCGATGACCCACTTGGGCTCGGGCATCTGCTCGTACAGCCGCCGCAGGACCGGCGCCATCTTGTGGGAGACCCGGCCGGAGACGATCATCAGGTCCGCCTGCCGCGGCGACGCCCGGAACACCTCCGCGCCGAAGCGGGCTGCATCGTAGCGGGGGCCCACCAGGTTCATCATCTCGATGGCGCAGCAGGCCAGTCCAAAGGTGAGCGGCCACAGCGACGAGCGCTGCGCCCACCGGGCGAAGCGGTCCACCGTGGTCAGGAAGAACGGCTGGCTCAAGACTTCCATTCGAAACCACCCTTCTTCCACACGTACGCATCCCCGATGGCCAGCACCGCGAGGAACAGGCCCATGACCGCCAACCCGTACAGGCCCAGCTCCCGCAGCAGGACCGCCCAGGGGTAGAACGCCACCGTCTCCACGTCGAAGATGACGAACAGCATGGCCACCACGTAGAACTTCACGGGAAAACGGCCCTGGATGGGCGGCGTGGGGTAGCCGCTTTCGTACGGCTCCAGCTTGTGCGGTGCGCTGCGCCGCCGCCCCACGGCCGAGGCAAGCCAGCTCACCAGGCCACTGACGGCCGCGCAGACGATGAGGTAGATGGCCAGCGCCCCGTACCCTTGCATGGTGGTCGTCGTCCCCGGTGTTTGTGATTGTTGTAACTAGAACGGGCCCACGCCCACCTCAGCGGCTGTTTGCCCGTACCGCAAAACCAGGGAAAGGAGTCCTGCCGCCCCCCACCGGCATCGCCGCCCGGGCTCGGGCCCGGCACGGCCTGTTTCCCGCGTGCAACCGGCTCTCCGCCTCAGTATAGTGGAGAGGCTGCCGCCGATGCAAACCCCAGGCTGCCCGCCAGCAACGAACCCAACAGCAGCAACAGCACCGCGGCCGTGATGGCCACGTACACCCAGTCCCGCTGCTGGACGAACCACACCACCGACGCCGCCACCCGGAAGATGGGCGTCAGCACCAGAAGCCCCAGGCCGGCCTGCACCACCGCCATGGGACGCAGGCGAACCGCGTCCTGCAGGATAGCTCCCCAGCCCGCCGGCGGCCGACCGGGGCCGTAGCCGTTCTGGCCGGTGAGGGCCCACAACGCTAGCCCCAGGGCGATGGTCACCGCCGAGGCCAGCACTCCACCCTGTAGGATGCGGCTGACCACCAGCTCCATGGCGGAGCCTTCCTGGCCCGCCGCCTCGCTGCGGGCCCCGGCCTGCGGGCCTGCCTGGGGCCGGGGCCGGGCCGCTTCCGTCTCCTGCGGCCGGGCCGCATCGCGGGCGGCTTGCGTCTTGGTGCTCACAGGCCTGCCCCCTTGCGCAGCATCTCCAGGGCCAGGTACCCCAGGAGAGGCACGAACAGGTAGCGGATGGCCCGTCCCCGCAGCCGGGGAAGCACCCGGCTGCCCGCGAAGGCCCCGGCCAGCACCCCCAGGGCCACGGGCCCCGCCAGGGCGGGATCCACCTCGCCCCGGGCCAGGTACACGCCTGCGGCCGCCGCTCCCGTCACGCCCACCATGAAGTTGCTGGTGGCCGTGGAGACCTTGATGGGCAGCCCCATCACCAGGTCCAGCCCCAACACCTTGAACACGCCGGCGCTGATGCCCAGGGCGCCGCCCAGGCTGCCTGCCGCCAGCATCACCGCAAAGCCCCACCCCACCCGGCCGGCCCGGAAGGCAACGGCACGGCCCAGGGCCGGGTCGAAGTAGGTTCCCTCCAGCTGCAGGCGACGGGCCAGAGGGCTTTCCGGAAGGGCCGAACCCGTCTCCAGATACCGACGCTGGAACATGCTAACCGCGGAGTACCCCAGCAGGCCCGCAAACAGCCAGTACAGCCACCGCACGGGCAGGTGCTGGGACAGGTACGCCCCCGCCAGGGCGCCCGAGGCCGTGGCCAGCTCCAGGAACATGGCGATGCGCAGGTGGGTCAGCCGGTCCCGGACGTACGCGGCGGCAGCCCCGCTGGAGGTGGCGATGACGGAGACCACGCTGGCGCCGATGACGGAGCGAATGGGGTATCCCATCCCCGCCGCCAGCAACGGGGTGAGGATGGCGCCCCCTCCCATGCCCAGCAGCGCTCCGGCGAACCCTGCAAAGGCGGCCAGCACGAAAACGGCCAAAACCGCCGCCCCGTCAAACCCCACCGACCGGGCCTGCCCTTCCCGCCGGCGGCTCCGGCCGCCGGCGGCCAGTGGTCATTACCACCAGACCACCTTAACCGTATCACGGGATGTCCCGGTCCACAACGGGGAGGGCGCCTGCCCGGCCACCTCTTCCCGGGGGCCTTTTCCCGGGGCGAGGCGGGCAGCTACAGTGGGCGGTGCAGGCCCCCCGCATTCGTGCCGGAAAGGGCGGGCGAGCATGGTGTTTCCCTCGGACGTGACGGCGCTAGAGGGGCCTGCCCGCTTCCACTGGGACGGGCAGGACCTGCAGGCCCACCTGCCGGGAGGCTTCACCCTGAGCGTGCAGCCGTGGTCGGCCCAGGTGGTGCGGGTGGTTCTGACTCCCCCGGGAGCCCGGCCCACCGTGGACTGGGCGCTGGCCGCCGGCCGGGACGGGTTCGACAGGCCCGCCCCCGGCCACGTGGAGGAGGACGCCTCAGGCGCCTGGTTGCGGCTGGCAGGGGGCCTGGAGGTTTACGCAAGCCGCCACCCGCCGGCCCTGCGCTTCCAGGCCGACGGGCATCCCAAGCCGCTGGCCGCGGACGACCCCCAGCAGCCCGTGGGGGTGCGTGGCCGAAGCCTCTGGCTTGCCAAGGAACTGCCGCCCCAGGCCCGCTGCCTGGGCCTGGGGGAGAAGGTAGGGTGGCTGGACCGCCGGGGCCGGCGGTGGCTCTTCTGGAACCGGGACGTCACCCCGCACCTGCCGGACAGCGACCCCCTGTACGTTTCCATTCCCCTGCTGCTGGTGGAGCAGCAGGGCTGCTTTTACGGCCTGTTCTTCCCCAACACCCACCGCCAGCACCTGGACCTGGGCGCCACCCGGGAGGACCGCCTGCTGTGGTGGGCGGACGGGGGCGTCCTGGACTACTTCCTCATCGCCGGGCCTGACCTGCCCCGGGTGGTGGAGCGGTATACCCGGCTTACCGGCCGCATGCCCCTGCCTCCCCGGTGGGCCCTGGGCTTCCACCAGAGCCGCTGGGGCTACCGCACCGCCGGCGAGGTGGAGGAGGTGGCCGGGCGCTTTCGGGAGCTGGGAGTGCCCTGCGATGCCCTCTACCTGGACATCGACTACATGGACGGCTACCGGGTGTTCACCTGGCATCCGGCCCGCTTCCCCGACCCCGCCGGGCTGGTGGAGCGCCTGCACCGCCAGGGGTTCCGGGTGGTGACCATCGTGGATCCCGGCGTGAAGGCGGAGCCGGGTTACCGGGTTTACGAGGAAGGCCGCCTGCGGGACGCCTTCTGCCGGGACCGCAACGGGGAGGAGTTCCGGGGCCGGGTGTGGCCGGGCACCACGGTGTGGCCCGACTTCGCCCGCGCCGAGGTGCGCCGCTGGTGGGCCGACCAGCACCAGGCCCTTCTTGCCGCAGGGGTGGACGGCATCTGGAACGACATGAACGAGCCCGCCAACTTCCTGGAGGGGACGGTCACCGGCACCCTGGAACGCACGGTGGTGCACGGCCCGGATGCGGAACGCCCCCCGGACCAGCGCCGGCCGGCCGAGCACGACGAGGTGCACAACGTGTACGGCCTGCTCATGAGTCAGGCGGCCTTCGAGGCCCAGCTCCGCCTGCGTCCCGGCAGGCGTCCTTTCGTGCTGACCCGCTCGGGGTTCGCCGGGATCCAGCGCTACGCCGCCGTCTGGACGGGGGACAACTCCAGCTGGTGGGAGCACCTGGCCATGAGCATCCCGCAGTTGCTGAACCTGGGCCTCAGCGGCGTGCCGCTGGTGGGGGCGGACGTGGGGGGCTTTTCGGGCGACTGTTCCCCCGAGCTTCTGGTGCGCTGGACGCAGCTGGGCGCGTTCGTTCCCCTGTTCCGCAACCACTCCAGCCGGGAAAGCCGCCGCCAGGAGGTGTGGCAGTTCGGCCCGCAGGCCCTGGAGGTGTGCCGGGCCTTCGTGCAGCTGCGCTACCGGCTGCTGCCGTACCTGTACAGCCTGATGTGGGAGGCGGCCTGCACCGGCGCGCCCCCCATGCGGCCCCTCTTCTGGCACTACCCCCAGGACCCCACGGCCTACCGGGTTCAGGACGCCTTCCTGCTGGGCCCGTACCTGCTGGTCGCACCGGTGCTGCAGCCCCAGGCAGCCTTCCGGGCCGTCTACCTGCCCGACGGGGAGTGGGTGCACTGGTTCCGGGGCGAGCCGGCATGGGGCCCGGGGCCGGCGGTGGTGCCCACTCCCCTGGAGGAGATGCCCCTGTTCCAGCGGGCCGGAAGCCCCATCCCCATGGGGCCCGCCGCGCAGCACACGGCGCAACTGGCCGGTGACGGCCGGCTGGCGGTGCGGGTGGCGCTGCCCCGCCGCCGCTGGGAGGGGGAGTTCTCCCTGGAGCTGTACGAGGACGACGGGGAAAGCCTGGCCTACACCGAGGGGGAGTTCGCCCTGCGCCGGCTCACCGTGCGCCTGGAAGGCCCCGGCCGCCTCTTGGTGGAGGCAGGTCCCCGTCACGGCCGCTTCCGCCCGGCCCGGGGGGCCTGGGACCTGGTGCTGGAGGGCGCCCCCGGCTCGCCGTCGGGGGTGTGGTGGCAGGGGCAGGCGGTCGCGCCCGCCCGCCAGGGCCTGGCGGTGCTGGACGAGGCCCTGCGAACGGAGGCGGCTTCGCCGGCGTGGTACCATGATGGCGAGCGCGCCCGGGTGGTGGTGCGCCTTCCCGAAACCCCGGAATCTGTTCAGCTGAGGGTGGAGTGGGCGGGATGAGCCGGCTGCCCCAGGCGGCCCGCAAGGACGGCGCGGTGGTGCAAAGCGTACGGCCGGGCTCCATCGCGGCCGAGATAGGACTGGCCCCCGGGGACGTGGTGGTGGAGGTCAACGGGTGCCCTCCCACGGACCTCATCGCGTTCCACTTCGCCGCCGCCCAAAGCCACCTGAAGCTGACCGTGCGCCGGCCCGACGGGTCGGTCTGGGAGGTGGAGCTGGAGAAGGACGAGGAGGAGGACCTGGGCCTGTCCTTCACCGATCCCCTCTTCGACCGCATCCTCACCTGCCAGAACCGCTGCGTCTTCTGCTTCGTGCACCAAAACCCCCGGGGCCTGCGGCGCAGTCTCTACGTCATGGACGACGACTACCGCCTGTCGGTGCTGGACGGCGACTTCGTCACCCTCACCAACTGGACCGAGCAGGACTGGCAGCGGGTGCACGACCAGCACCTGTCGCCCCTGTACGTGTCGGTGCACACCACCGACGACGACCTGCGGGCCTTCTTGATGGGCACACCCCGGGCCAGGGGCATCATGGAGCAGCTGCGCCGGCTGGCCGGGTGGGGCATCGTGCTGCACACCCAGCTGGTGCTGTGCCCCGGCCTCAACGACGGGCCGCACCTGGACCGTTCCCTGCGGGACCTGGCCACCCTGTACCCCCAGGTGCGCTCCATCGCCGTGGTGCCGGTAGGGCTCACCCGCTACCGCCGCCACCTGTTCCCCCTGCGCCCGTACCGGCCCGACGAGGCCCGGGCGGTGCTGGCCCAGGTGCGCAGCTGGCAGCGGCGGTTCCTGCGGGAGCTGGG
>DATCLL010000182.1:0-9210 GCA_036563935.1 Limnochordales bacterium
CCCAGGGGATGGCCGAACAGGGCATCGGCCCCCCAGAGCCCGGCCACCGCCGCCGCCGCGCTGGAGCCCAGACCGGAGGCGGGCGGCACCTCCGCCGACGCCTCCACCTCGACGCCCCACCCGTCCGCCCCTTCCAGGCCCAGCTGACGGGCAGCCCACTGCCCGGCCTTGTGGGGGTCCATGGCCTCAAAGGCCCGCAGGGCTGCCTGCCAGATGCGGTTTTCCGGGCCCCGGGGAAGCCGGTCGCTGCCTTCTCCGCCCACGGCCAGACCCAGAAGCACCGGAGGCCACCTGCCCACCCGGCCCGCCTGCCCCTGCCCCAGCGGCCAAAGCCGCCAGCGCACCCGCACCCGAAGCTCCCACGCCACCCCCAGGCTGTCGAAGCCCGGGCCCAGGTTGGCGGAACTGGCAGGGGCCTCCACGGTCACCTCCCGCACCGGCACGCCCGGCGGCGGCCCCATCCCCGCCATCCCCGCCATCCCCGGCTCAGCTGCCACGGCGCTCCCCCACCAGCTCCATCAACGCCTCGACCTCCGCCGGCACCTGGCGGGGCGCGCTTCCCAGCGCCGCTGCCGCCTGGGGATCTTTGAGCCCCGAGCCGGTCAGCACGCACACCACGCATCCCCGGGCGTCCCGGAAGTAACCCTGGCGGGCCAGCGCTCCCACCCCGGCCAGGGAGGCTGCCGATGCCGGCTCGCACAGGATCCCCTCGTGGCGGGCCAGCAGGCGCTGGGCTTCCACGATGGCCTCGTCGCTGACGGCTTCGATGAGCCCCCCCGACTCGTCCCGGGCCTGCAGCGCCTCGTGCCAGCGGGCCGGCCGCCCGATGCGGATGGCGCTGGCCACGGTCCGGGGCTGGGCCACAGGCTCCCCCCGCACCAGCGGGGCCGCCCCTTCGGCCTGGAAGCCCAGCATGCGGGGTCGCTGCCCGATGCGCCCGGCCCGGAAGTACTCGGTAAACCCCTTCCAGTAGGCGGTGATGTTGCCGCCGTTGCCCACGGGCAGCGCCAGGAACTGGGGCGCCTCGCCCAGCTCGTCGCAGATCTCGAAGGCGGCCGTCTTCTGGCCCTCCAGCCGGGCCGGGTTCAGCGAGTTGACCAGGGCTACCCGGCATCGGGACACCAGCTCCCGCACCAGCTCCAGGCAGCGGTCGAACCCCGACTGCACCTCGGCCACGATGGCGCCGAAGGCCATGGCCTGCGCCAGCTTGCCCTGGGCCACCCCGCCGGCGGGCAGCACCACCAGCGCGGCCAGGCCCGCGCGGGCGGCGTAGGCCGCCGCAGAGGCGGCCGTGTTGCCCGTGGAGGCGCACACCACCGCCCGCACGCCGTCGCGGGCTGCCAGGGTGACGGCCACTGCCATTCCCCGATCCTTGAAGGAGCCCGTGGGGTTCTGCCCTTCCACCTTGGCGTACAGGGGCACGGGAAGCTCCCACAGGCGCTCGATGCGCCGCAGCCGCACCAGGGGGGTTCCGCCCTCGCCCAGCGTCACCGGCGCGGCATCGGGGGGAAGGGGGAGCCAGGAACGGTAGCGCTGCACGATTCCCTGGGGACGTACAACCGGTGAGGGAGCGGTCACACCCGCCGAGTCGGCCGTCATGGCCCCATCACCCGCATGGGCGAGCGGGTGCGGACCACCACGGAGAGTCCTGCCACCTCCTGCAGCACCCGGGCCACGGAGGCGTCGTCGGTCTCGTGGGTGATGAACACCAGGTCCACGGGATCCTCGCCACGTCCCTTCTGCAGCACCGACTCGATGCTCACCATGTGGCGACCGAACACCGAGGCGATGGCGGCCAGCACCCCCGGGCGGTCCACCACCTGCAGCCGCACGTAGTAGCGGCTGCGCCCGGCGGCGGTGGCCACCTGGGGCCGGCCCACCCATGCCCTCCCGAACCCATCCTCGCCGCCCACCCGGCCTTCGGGCCCCCACCGGCGGGCGATGTCCATGACGTCCCCCAGCACCGCGGCCGCCGTCGGGTCACCGCCCGCCCCGGGGCCGTAGAACATCAGCTCCCCGGCCGCCTGGGTCACCACCACGATGGCGTTGTTAACCCCCCGCACCTGGGCCAGGGGGTGTTCCAGGGGAACCAGGGCGGGCCCCACCCAGGCCTCCACGGCGTCGCCATCGCCCACCTGCCGGGCCGCAGCCAACAGCTTGATGGCAAAGCCCAGCTCCCGGGCGTACTGGATGTCCCGCACCTCCACGCCGGTGATGCCCTGGCAGGCGATGCGGTCGGGAACCAGCCACCCGTTGAAGGCCAGGGAAGCCAGCACCGCCAGCTTGTGGGCCGCGTCGGAACCCGACAGGTCGGCCGTGGGGTCTGCCTCCGCGTACCCCCGGGCCTGGGCCTGCCGCACCGCCTCCTCCATGGTGCTGTGCTCTTCGGCCATGGAGGTGAGCACGAAGTTGCAGGTGCCGTTCACGATGCCCATCACGGCCAGGATGCGGTCCGAGGCCAGCGACTGCTGGATGGGCCGGATGATGGGGATGGCCCCGCCCACGGCCGCCTCGAACAGGAAGGGCACCCGCCGGGCGGCCGCCAGCTCCAGCAGGTGCGCCCCGTGGCGGGCCACCACCACCTTGTTGGCCGTCACCACGGGACGGCCCATGCGCAGCGCCCGCTCGATGGCGTCCAGGGCCGGCCGTTCGCCGCCCATGAGCTCCACGACCAGGTCCACGTCCGGCTGTTCCACCACAGCCAGCGGGTCGTCGTGCAGCCGGACCCCCTCCAGGGGGAGGTTCCGGGAGCGCTGCAGGTCCCGCACCGCCGCATGGGTGACCACCAGCTGGCGGCCGGTGCGCCGGCGAATCTCCTCCTGTCGGGCCCTGAGCGCCCGGGCCACCGCGCTCCCCACCGTGCCCAGGCCCAGAAGCCCGATGCGCAGCAGGGCGTCCAAGGTCTGCAGGGTGAAGCCTCCCGATCCTGCCTGGTTTTGGCGGGATTATAGATCGTCCCGGGGATGGGCCACAATAAGCCATAGGACGGAAAACCCAAAAGGAGAAGGCCGGCCCGGCCGGGCCGACCCTCTCCTTCGCGGCCGTACTCCGCGTCCTCCACAACCTCTTACTTCGCCACGGCCTCCTTGAGAGCCTTGCCGGCCTTGAAGGCAGGCACCCGCCGGGCGCTGATCTGGATCTCCTTGCCGGTCTGCGGGTTGCGGCCCTTGCGGGCGGCCCGCCGCCGCACCTCAAAGCTTCCGAACCCTACCAGCTGCACCCGCTGGCCGCCGGCCAGTGCCTCGGTGATGGCCTCGAAGACCGCGTCCAGCGCGCGCCCGGAGTCCTTCTTGGTGAGGCCGGTTTTCTCGGCCACCTTGTCCACCAGTTCTGCCTTGGTCATGAGCTCTTCTCCCTCCCGTGTGCAGGCTGGCATCGGTGCATGGCCGGAACGACCCCCGTGCGCACGCGCCGCGTCGAGCGCTAGCTTCTCCGCGCCGCGCCGCCGCTATGCGCCGTTGCCGGTCGGGCCCGACACGACCGGGGTTTCCGGCCTGGAAATTGCTCCGGCGCGCTGTTTCGCTGTTTGCGGCCGCACTCCTTCTCCGGGCTGTCATTTCGCCAAAAATTCCGCCCGCCCGCTACAGGAGGATGCAGATGAGCCCCCCGCTGCCCTCGTTGATGATGCGGCTCAGCGTCTCCTGCAGCTTCTGCTGCGCGTGCTCGGGCAGACGGTGCAGCTTGCTCTCGATGCCCTCCCGCACCAGCTCCTGCAGGGAGCGGCCCAAAAACTCCGACTCCCACAGGCGCTCCGGGCTCTGCTCGAACTGCTCGGCCAGGTAGCGGGCGAACTCCTCCCCCTGCCGCTCCGTTCCCACGAAGGGGGTCACCTCCGTGGTCACGTCGGCCCGGATGAGGTGGATGGTGGGCGCGCTGGCCTTCAGGCGCACCCCGAAGCGGCTTCCCTGGCGGATGATCTCCGGGTCCTGGAAGGTGATGTCCTCCTGGCGGGGCGTCACCACCCCGTATCCGGTGGCCCGCACCTGGGCCAGGGCCTCCCGCACCTGCTCGTACGCCTCCCGGGCCCGCACCAGCTCCTTGACCACCCGCAAGAGCTGGTGGTCCCCCTCCACCGCCACGCCCGTCAGTTCCTGCAGCACCCGGTAGAACAGGGCCGGCACCGGCACCAGGGCGATGAAGGCGCTTCCCGCGGCCAGGTCCAGCTGCGCCACCCGGGCCTGCTCCACCAGCTGGCCGTCGGCCATGCGGCGGGCTGCGCTCTCCACGTCCCGCACCCGCTGGACCTCCTGCAGGGCCGAGCGGACCGCCTCATCCATGCGCTGGGTGAGCCAGTGGCCCGCCGGCAGCTCGTCGATCCAGCGGGGGCGCTGGACTGCCACCTCCCGCACGGGAAACTCCCACAGAAGCTCCCGCAGCACCGCCGAAAGCTCGTCCACCTCCATGTGCAGCACGTCCACGCTGTGCACGGGCACGCCGTAGCGGCCCGTCAGCTCCTGGGCCAGCTGCTGGGTGGCAGGCTCGGAGGGGTGGGTGGAGTTCAGCAGCACCATGAAGGGCTTGCCCAGGGCCTTCAGCTCCCGCACCACCCGCTCCTCGGCCGCCACGTAGGCCTCCCGGGGGAGTTCCGCGATGGAGCCGTCCGTGGTGACCAGAAGCCCGATGGTGGAGTGTTCCTCGATAACCTTGCGCGTCCCCAGTTCGGCCGCCTGCTGGAAGGGGATCTCCTCCTCGAACCAGGGGGTGCGCACCATGCGGGGACGGCCTTCCTCCTCGTAGCCCAGCGCCCCCGGGACCGTGTAGCCCACGCAGTCCACGGCCCGCACCCGCACCCGGGCCGCCTCCCCCAGGGGGATCTCCACCGGCTCGTCGGGCACGAAACGGGGTTGCGTGGTCATGATGGTGCGCCCGCTGCCGCTTTGGGGAAGCTGGTCCCGGGCCTGCTCCCGCTGCTGGGGGTCTTCCATGCGGGGCAGCACCAGAAGTTCGGTGAAGCGCCGGACGAAGGTGGACTTGCCCGTGCGCACCGGCCCCACCACGCCCACGTAGATGCTGCCGCCGGCCCGCTCGGCGATGTGGCTGAACACGTCGAAGCGTTCCACGGCCATCTGGCCCCTTCGCGCAAGGCTGCTACATGCTATGGGCCAGGCCGTCGGGCTATGACGCGCCGGGACGGCGACTCGGCGTGCAGCTGCCAGCGCACGGGAGTGCCGGTCAGGTCGAAGTGGCCCCGCAGCTGGTTTTCCAGGTAGCGCAGGTAGTCGGCATCCAGGCGCTCGGCCCCCCGCACCGCCAGGGCCACCACCGGCGGGGAGCCGGCCTCCTGCCACGCCCGCACGATGCGCACGCTGTGGCCGCCCCGGGCAGGGTGTGGCCGGCGGGCCTGGGCCCGGGCGATGACGGACCACAGCTCCCTGTCGTCCAGGCGGCAGGCCCGCCGGTCGGCCACCTGCAGGCAGGTTTCCATCAGCTCCCGGATACGCCAGCCCCGCAGCGCGGAGATGAAGCAGACGGGAGCCCACTGCAGCCGGGCTGCCGCATGCTGCACCTGCCGGGCGTACTCCTCCCGGAAGGCGCCCGAGGGGTCCACCAGGTCCCACTTGTTGACGGCCAGCACCACCCCGCAGCCGCGCTTGGCCGCATGACCGGCCAGGCGGGCGTCCTGGAAGGTGACCCCCTCGCCGGCGTCCAGCACCACCACCGCCACGTCCGCCCGCTCCATGGCCGCCAGGGCCCGCCCCACGGCCAGCCCCTCCACGGTGGCCGCCTGCGGGCGGTGTGCCCGCCGGCGGATGCCGGCCGTATCCACCAGCACCACCTGGCGGTCCCCGTAGGTGAAGCCCACGTCCACCGCGTCCCGGGTGGTTCCCGCCACGGGGTGCACCGCCACCCGGGGCTCGCCCACGATGGCGTTCAGAAGGGAGGACTTGCCCACGTTGGGGCGGCCCACGATGGCCACCCGCACGGGTTCGGCCCCTGCCTGGTCGGGCCCCATCGGCTGGCGGCGGGGAAGGGCCTGCACCACCGCGTCCAGCAGCTGACCCATGTTGCGGCCGGTGGCAGCGGCCACGGGGATGGGTTCACCCAGCCCCAGGGCGGCAAACTCCCAGGCGGCAGCCTCCAGGCCGGGGTGGTCCACCTTGTTGGCCACCACCAGCACGGGCAGGCCGCTGCGGCGCAGCCGCTCGGCCCACTCCCGGTCGTGGGGGGCGAGCCCCTCCCGGGCGTCCAGCACCAGCAGAACCAGATCGGCCCGGGCCAGGGCCTGCTGAACCTGGTCCCACACGGCCGCCTCCACCGCCTCGCCGTCGGGCGGGTCGGTGACGCCGCCGGTGTCCACCACCCGGAAGCGCTGGCCCCGCCACTCCGCTTCGCCCACCAGCCGGTCCCGGGTCACCCCCGGCTGGGGGTGCACGATGGCCACCCGCCTGCGCAGCAGGCGGTTGAAGAGGGTGGACTTGCCCACGTTGGGCCGGCCGACGATGACCACCTCAGGGAGACTCACCCAGCCAACCCCGCTCCACCTGCTCGACCAGCGCGACCAGTCTGGGGTAGGCCCGCCGCGTTCCCCAGATTACCAGCGGCCGGCCAAGCCTGACCAGCCCCAGGCGCCGGGACAAAAACCCTCCCACCCGCATGAGGGTGTTGGCGCAGGCCAGGGTGTCCACCAGCAGCAGGGCCTGGTCGCCCGCAAGCCCTCCTGCCAGCTGGAAGCCCGCCAGCAACGCCCGTGCCGTGGCGGCGCCCTGAGGACCCCGCCCCAGCACGTACACCCTGCGGCCGTGCCGGTCCTCTCCCAACAGGCGCGGGCATCCCCACAGGGTGGCGTCGCCCCGGTCGAAGAGGGGAAGGGCCATCAGCGCGCCGCCCGACGGCGGGCGGTGGCGGTCCAGGCGGCCCAGGTGGATGGCCGCCGCCACCACCGAGGAATGGGTTCCCCCGAAGCAGTGGTAGATGACGTGCCGCACCCTAGTGGCGCATGATGACCAGGGTTCCCGGCGCCACCTCGTGGGCGCTGGCCTGGGCCATCCGGCACAGGTCCCGGGCCATGCGTTCCAGCTCCTGCGGGGAGCCGGCCACAAAGACCGGAGCGCCCCCGCCCGCCACCCGGGAGGGCTCGGTGGTCACCACGGCCAGCACCCACTCGCTGGGACGCACCCGAAGGTCTCCCACGGTCTTCCTCCCCTCACCCGGCCCCTCACCCGGCGCCGCCCCCTCCCCCTTGCAGGCGGCGGGGGCTGAGTCCGTCCCGGGCCGCCTGCCCCACCACCCGCACGCCCGCCTCCAGCACGGGCACGCGGCGCAGGGTGTCCAGCATCAGCTCCACGTCCTGCAGCACCGGGATGAGAACCACCACCACGCTGCCGTCCTGGGCCCGCCGCCGGGCCAGCGGGGCGAACTCGGGCTCATCCACGTCCATGCGGACCCCCACCCGGGCCACCAGGTCGTGCAGCAGCGCCTGGCGCTGGCCCGGGTTGGCCAGGGTGGCGGCGGCCGCCTCGTCCAGCGGCTCGATGACGAAGGCCCGGGCCATGCGCAGGAAGGTATCCCGGCTTTCGGCGCGGCCCACGTTCACCACCACGGCCCCCTCCACCGTCAGCAGGGGCCCGTCGAAGCGCAGTGCGGCCGGACGGACCCGGGCGATGTCCCCCAGGCGCAGCCCGCGCCCCGCCTTGCCGGCCGTGGCCACCACCGCCGCCGCGCACCCCAGCCCCAGCAAGCCGGCTGCCCACCAGGACGGCCGCAGCAGGCTCAAGAGCGCCGCGCTCAGGATGGCCGCCAGCATGGTGACGTAGTTGCGGGCCTCGAAGACCCGGGCGATGCCCTCGATGTAGGCGCTGCCCCGGCGTACCAGTTCCGTCTCCTCCAGCTGCAGCAGCGCCTCCCGCTCGATCTTGCGCACCTCCCGGAACTGGGTGGCGGCCAGGGCCAGGAAGCTGGCGGCCGCATACTCCCGGGCCACGAGGGCGGGAACCGCCAGGGCGCCCAGAAAGGCCGCCACCAGCCCCAGGGAGAGGTGGATGGCGTAGCCCTGGGGGTAGCTGGGGTACTGGCGGTAATCCACCCGCAGCAGGTACCATCGCGCCAGGCTTCCCGCCAGGGTCGACCAGGCCACCACCCACGGGTCCGACAACGGCGGAGGCTGGGGCAGGGACAGGGGCTGTGGCAGGGCCACGGCCGGCCGTCACCGGCCCTGAAGGGGATCGGTGAACCGGCTCAACCGCCGCAGCCACCGCCGGACCAGGTCCGGTCGGTTGACCCCTACGTAGGCCAGGGCGGCGCCCCCGGCCCCCACCACCAGCGCCAGCACGGCACGCCAGGCGGCAGCGCCCAGCTGGCGGGCCGCCCCCGCGCCGGCGGCCGGGCCCGCAGGCCCGATTCCGGCCGCCCGGGCCAGCACCCCTGCGAACAGGTCGGCGGTGGCCTCGGCCTGCGGCAGGGAGTTGCTGTGCGCGCCGAACTCCAGCAGCAGGGCCCGGGGATGCAGATCCTGGTTGTAGTTGCCGTGGGCCAGGAAGATGCCCTCGATGGAACCGGGCAGCTCCCGGTCGGCCACCGCCTTCACCCGCCGGGCGAACTCCAGGTTGGCCGCCATCTGGGGGTTCTGGCGGCCCACCACCAACCGAACCCGCACCGCGGGCCGCCCCTTCAGGCGGGTGGCGTACACCTGCGGGGGCACGGCGTCCCGGTGCACGTCCACCAGCATGGCCGGGCGCAGGCGCACCAGCTGAACGGCCGTGCGCCGGGAACGGAGGTAGGCCTGCCCGTCGTGGGGGGTGTGGCTGCGCCGGGAGACGGTCGCGTCCACCCCCTGCCGGCGCAGCGCGGCGGCCAGGGCTTCGCCCACCTGCAAAACGTCCCCCCTGGGCTTCCAGGGCTTGCCGCTGGTGGGCACGTACGACTCGTCGTTGTGGGTGAAGTAGATGGCCACGGTGCCGCCGGGCCTCTGGCCGGCCCCTGCCACCAGCGGGGCAGCCGGGGCCTGCAGGCCGTGCCCGTCGGTGCCGTCGGTGCCGGAAGGTCGCATGAGCACCTCGTAGCCCCGCACCGCCTGGACCACCCACCGGCGGTTGTCCCGGTCGATGTACACGTCCCCCGGCACCAGCACCCGCGCGGTCATGGTAAGAACCCGCCGGGCCGGGTCCACCAGCCGGAAGTAGGTCCCGTCGGTGCGCTCATCGGTGGCCGCTGCGCCGCCGGCTGCCGCCGACAGGGCCACCACCAGGGCCAACCCCGCCGGCCCACCCGCCG
>DATCLL010000183.1:0-1529 GCA_036563935.1 Limnochordales bacterium
CCCTTCGTGCGCCGGGAGGTGCACACCCGGGCCGTGGAGCTCACCCGGCCCGAGCAGGCCTTTTATGCGGCCCTGGATCGGCTGGCGCCCTTCGCCGCACCTGACCGCCACCAGCCCACCCCCTACCCGTCCCCCGGCGAGTCCGTCTCCGCGGCGCCCGTCCTGCCGCCCCTGGTCTGGCTCACCCTGAAGCGGGAGGCTTGTTCCAGCCCCCATGCCGCCAGTGCCAGCCTGCGGCGGCTGGCCCACCGCCACCGCTGGCCGCAGCTGGAGGAGCTGGCCCGCCAGGGCGAGTCCGTGTCGGCCTGGGCCAAGGGGCAGGCTGTGGCAGAACTGGTGCGGTCCCTGGGCGACGAGCACGTGCTGGTGTTCACGGAATACTCCGCCACCCAGCAGGCCCTGGCCCACTGCCTGGCCCGGCTGGGCCGGCCCGTGGTGCTGTTCTCCGGTGGCCTTTCGCCCCTGCAGCGGGAGTGGGCCCAGGCCGTCTTCCAGAGCCGGGCGCCCGTGATGGTGTGCACCGACGCGGCGGCGGAGGGGCTCAACTTGCAGTTCTGCCGCCACCTCATCAACGCCGACCTGCCCTGGAACCCCATGCGCATCGAGCAGCGCATCGGCCGGGTGCACCGGCTGGGCCAGACCCGGGACGTGCACGTGTGGAACCTCTACGTGAAGGGCACCGTGGACGAGTATGTCCTGTACCTGCTCCACGAGAAGCTGAACCTGTTCCGGTCGGTGGTGGGGGAGCTGGAGGCCATCCTGGAGTCCCTGGGCGGCGGGCCGGCCTTCGAGGAGGCCCTCCGCCGGGGCCTGGCCCGGCTGCCCGCCCGGGCTCCCGGCGAGACCGGCCAGATGGGGCTGTACCTGCAGCAGGCCCTGGAGGAGCTGGTACGCCAGTGGAACGCGGCCCTCAAACGGTACACCGCCCGCCTTCGCCGCCAGCAGGCGCTTTTGGACGAAGCGCCCGCAGCTGGCAGCGCGCGCTCCTGGCCATAGTGCAGGCGGCACGCCGGCAGGGCCTGCTGGAAGACGGCCCGCCCCGCGGCGCACCAGCGCCGGTGGCAGCCCCTTCCGGCCCGCCCGCCGGCGCCCCGTCGCCGTGGACGCCGCACCGCCTGCGACGGGACCGCCGCCTCGCCGAGCAGGCAGTGGAGCTGGCCCTGGAGCGGGGCTGGCTGGTGGTGGCCCACGAGGCGGGCGGACGGGAGCCGGCCCTGTGGCTTTTCGGGGAGCTGGCCGCCCACTGCCCCGCCGCGCCCGCCGCTCCTGTCTGCCATCCCGTGGCCGTGTGGGTGCCGCTCGCCGCAGACCCGCATCGGCCGCCGGCGTGCCTGCCGGCCACCCCCGCCCAGGGCACCCCAACCGGTGCGGGCGGCCTGTCCGCCGGCCAGCTGCTGGTGCACCCCGGCCGGCCCCGGCCACAGGCAGGCGGCAACGCTTCCCCGCCGGCGCCCCTGCCCAGGCAGCTGCGGTGGCCTGCGGCCCTGCAGCTGGCAGGGCGTGCCTGCGCGGCCTGGCTGGCCGAGCAG
>DATCLL010000184.1:0-3204 GCA_036563935.1 Limnochordales bacterium
GCTTCGGGCTGCTGCGCCCGGCGGCCCGGCTGGAGCTGGTGGTGCAGGCGGCCCGGCCTGCCGGGCCTCGGCCGGAAGGGACGGCCTGGGCCGCCCCGGTGCGGCGGGTGGTACACGTAAGCGAGGCCTACCGGCTGTCCCTGCCGGATGCAGCAGCCCAGGGGCCACTGCCCTCCGGAACCCCGCCGCTTTTGTGGCGGTTTGTGCGGATCTCCGGGGACCCGTGGGTGTACCGGGTGCCTGCGGAGCAGGTGGAGGCCCTGCTGTGGGCCCTTCCGGGGCTGTGGCAGAGGCGCCGCATCATGGGGCTGCAGGAGCAGGACATCGAAAGGCTGGCCGTGTTCGGCAGCGGCCGGCGCGGCCCGGTGCTGTGGACCCGGCAGGGAGACCGGTGGGTGGCGCTGGGGGGGTCACCGCAGGGGCAAAGGGAGTTGGGCCAGGCCCAGGAGTCGGACCAGGCCGGCCAGTTCGTGGAGGCGCTGGTGAGCCTGGAAGGCCACCTGCAGCAGGCGCAGGCGCCTTCCCTGGAGCGCCTGCGGCAGGAAGGACGCTTCGGCGAACCGAGCCTTGAGGTGCTGGTGGCGGCGCGCGCGGGCGCTCCCACCTGGCTGGTGGTGGAAGGGCAGGCGCCCCTGGCGGCCTCCTGGCTGCGAGAGGAGGAGCCTGTGGGGGAGGTCGAACCCTGGTCGGTGCCGGCGCGTCCACCCCTGCGCCAGGTGTACGTAGAGCAGGGGACGCAGCGCCTGCTGTTTTGGGCAAGCTCGGACGCGCTGGGCAGGCTGGAGGCCAAGGCAGCCCCGTGGACAGCATTGCCATCCGACCCCGGCCCCCGCTGAGGCTGCGGGCTCCCCGGGCTCTGGCGAGGCTGTGGCCCAGGCCCCTGTGGGAGGGCGTACGGCCCTCGGACGTGCTGTTCCTGGTGGCCACGTACGGCAACGGCCACGTGCAGGCGGCCCGGGCCCTGGCAGAGGCAGCGCACCACGCCCACCCCGGGCTGGAGCTGTTCACCCTGGACTTCTTCGAGCTGGTGAACCCGGTCCTGAACACCGCGGCCCGCATGGCCTACCTGTACTCCGTGCGGCGGGCTCCCCGGCTGTGGCGGGAGTTTTACGTGCGCACGGAGCGCATCGCACCGGACTCGTTCCTGCAGCAGCGGCTGTACCACCTGGGCCGCAGCGCCATCCGGCGGGTGCTGCAGGCGGCCAGGCCCCGGGTGGTCGTCTCCACCCACCCGACCCCGGGGGGTGTGGTGGCGCAGCTGCGCCGGGAGGGCCTGCTGCCGGACAGTCTGGCCATCACCGTGGTGACGGACTTCGTGCTGCACAGCCAGTGGGTGCACCCCTCCACCGACCTGTACCTGGTGGCCTGCGACGAGGTGGCCAGCGAGCTGGTAGAGCGGGGCATCGACCCCCACCGCATCCGGGTGAGCGGGATTCCCATTCGCCGGGCCTTCGTCCAGCCCATCGACAGGGAGGCGGCCAGGGCGCGCCTGGGTGCCGGCCCGGGCCAGTGCCTGGTGGTGGTGCTGACGGGAGCCTTCGGGATGATGCGGGGAGCCCGGGAGGCGTGCCGCAGGCTGGCCAACCACCCGGCCCCGTTGCGGCTGGTGGTGGTGACGGGGCACGATGCGCGGCTTCGGGAGACCCTCTCCCAGGAGCTCGCGGAGGCCCCTCGTCCTGCCCGGGTGCTGGGGTACGTGGAGGACATGCGGGAGCTCATGGCGGCCGCGGACGTGGTGGTGACCAAGGCCGGGGGCCTGACGGTCTCGGAAGCCCTGGCGGCCGGGGCCACCATGGTGGTGTTTGCTCCCATCCCCGGGCAGGAGGAGGGCAACGCGGCCTACCTGGAGCGCCACGGGGCCGCCCGTGTGGCCCGAAGCCTGGCCGAGCTGGAGCGCCATGTGGGGGAGCTGGCGACAAGACCTGACCTGCGCCTGGAGCTGGCCCGCCGAGCCCGCGAGCTGGGCCGGCCCGGTTCGGCCGACGAGGCCTGGCGGTCGGTGGCAGCGGCTGCAGGGTGGTGAGGCGGGGATGGGCCCTTGGCGCCGCTGAAGGGGGGCGGGGCTCCCGCAGCAGCCCGGCTGCCCCCGCACGGCCAGGTGGTGCGCCGGGGCCCCACCCACCGGCCGGCGGTGGCCTTCACCTTCGACGACGGCCCCGATCCCCGTACCACGTTGCAGGTGGCCTCGACCCTGGAGCAGGCGGGCGCCCGGGGAACCTTCTTTGCCCTGGCCGCGAAGGCGGCGCGCTGCGGCTGGGTGGTGCAGGAGCTGACCGCGCGGGGCCACGAGGTGGCGCTGCACGGCTTTTCCCACCGGCCCCTGTGGACCATGGGCCTGCATGCCACCATCCAGCAGCTCCGCCGGGCGGTGGAGACGCTGGAGGAGCTGACCGGAAGGCCCGTGCGCTACTACCGCCCGCCCTGGGGACACGTCACGGCCGGCGCCCTGCGGGCCGCAGAGCAGTTGGGCCTGCGGGTGGTGCTGTGGACTTTCGCTCCCTGGGACTGGTTGCCCTGGCTTCGGCAGCAAACCCTGCGGGCGCAGCTTCGGCGGGCTCTCGTTCCGGGGGGCATCATCGACCTTCACGACGCAGGAACGGCCGGGGGCCGGCGCGTGCTGCTTTCGGCGCTGCCGCATGCGCTGCACGAGGCTCACGGGCTGGGCCTTCAGGCGGTCACCCTGTCGAACCTTCTGGGCTAGGTGGGAGAGGGGGCCCCCGGTTGGGAAGCCGGCGCACCGGTGCGGCCTACGGGTTGGGGCGCCGAGTGGCCATGGCGCTGTGGGAGCGGTGGGAGAGGCTGTACGTGCGCCTGGGAAGGCTCTACGAGGTGCCGGGCGACGCCGGACGGGTCTTCCGCCTGGGCTTTCGGCGCTGGAATGGCCCGCCTGTGGTCCTGTCGGACGGCACCGTGGTGCAGCCGGGGGATTGGGTGGCCGAAATCCACCTGAACAGCCCGCGCTTTGCCCGAGTGTGGCAGGAGAGCGGGGGCCATGCCGGTACTGCGGTGGCGCGCCTGGCCGCGGAGATGCGCCGTGCCCTGCAGCTGCTGGCCAGGGAGATCCAGGCGGGACGGCTTCCCGTGCCGGCGGTGGCCCTTTTCGGCAAGACCCTGCTGGATCGGGGCCTGGGCCGGCTGGGCTTCGAGCTGCACCCTCTCCCCGACACCCCCGGGCACCGGCTGCTGGCCCGCTACGAACGGTGG
>DATCLL010000185.1:0-10525 GCA_036563935.1 Limnochordales bacterium
CTGCACGTGTTCGCCTGCGCCATGGCCGCTGACCTGATGGGGTGGAGCCGGGACGAGTTCGTGGACGTGGTGGAGGACGTCATCGGGGTGGCGGCCTTCTTCGGCCGCTCGGAGGGCGCCACCATCCTGACCCTGTGACACGGACTTCCGAGAGGGGGAAGGTGCCGTGCAGGAGCCGGTGCAAGGCAGCGCTGCCCAGCAGGTGGCGACCCGGGTGGTGGACGCGCGGGGCTCCTTTTGCCCCGGGCCGTTGATGGAGCTCATCAAGGCCATCAAGAGCGAGCCTGTGGGAGCGGTGGTGGAGGTGTGGTCCTCGGACCAGGGCTCCCGCAAGGACATCCCGGAGTGGGTTCAGCGGGCCGGGCACGAGCTGCTCTACATCCAGCAGGAGGCGGGGTACTGGCGCATCGCGGTCCGCAAGGCCCGCTGACGGAGCAAGGCGTTGCCGGCAGCGCCACCGGCGCGGGCATGCCTCGAAGCCGGGCGGCAAGGGGGGAACGGCCGTGGTGAACGTGGTGGTGCTGGGAGGGGGCACCGGGGGCACGGCAGTGGCCAACCAGCTGGCCCGCCACCTGGGGCCCGAACTGAGGCGGGGCAGAGTCCGGCTGGTGCTTCTCAGCGACGACCCGTACCACACATACCAGCCGGGCTTTCTGGCCACCGCCCTGGGGAAGGCGCCGCTTGGGCGCTTCCGACGCCCGCTGCGCTCGCTGCTGTTGCCCGGGGTGGAGCTTCAGGTGGACCCTGCCCGCCTGGTGGACACCCGAGCCCGGGTGGTGGAGGGCGAATCGGGACGGCGCTACCCCTTCGACTACCTGGTGCTGGCCACGGGCGCCCACCCCTTCCTGGAGGACGTGCCGGGACTGGCCGAGGCGGGTCACACCTTTTACACCCCCGCCGGCGCCCGGCGCCTGCAGCAGGCCCTGGCCTCGTTTGCGGGAGGCCGTATCGTGCTCACCGTGGGCATCCCGCACAAATGCCCGGTGGCGCCCCTGGAGATGGCCCTGCTCCTGGACGACGAGCTGCGCCGTAGGGACCTTCGGGAGCGCACGGAGCTGGTCTACACCTACCCCATCCAGCGCCTGCACGTGCTGCCCGAGGTGAGCCGCTGGGCGGAGGAGGAGTTCGCCCGGCGGGGCATCCTGTCCCAGACCTTCTTCAACCTGGAGCGGGTGGAGGTGGCCGGCCGCGTCGCGGTCAGCCTGGAAGGGATGGAGCTTCCCTTTGACCTTCTCATCCACGTGCCGGCCCACCGGGGCGCCGGGGTGGTGCGCGACAGCGGGCTGGCAGACCGGGAGGGCTTCGTGCCCGCCGACCGGTTCTCCCTGGAGGTGGTGGGACAGCAGGGCATCTACGTGGTAGGGGACGCCTCCAACCTCCCGGTGAGCAAGGCGGGCTCCACCGCCCACTACCAGGCGGAGGTGGTGGCCGCCAACCTGGCAGCCCTGGTGCGCCACGAGACGCCCGCGGCCCGCTACGACGGCAAGGTGTTCTGCTTCATCGAGGCGGGCCAGGCGGCCAGCTTCGTGGAGTTCGGCTACCTGCGGCCACCCAGCCCGGCCCCGGCCAGCCCGGCCCTGGCGGCCATGAAGGCGGCGTACGGGGAACTCTACTGGCTTACGGCAAGGGGGCTGTTGTGACCATGGAAGCGACGGTGGGCAGCCAGGCGCGCAACGGGCCGGTGCCCTCCCCTCGCCAGGAGGCAGGCGCCGAACCGCAGCTGCACCCCGCAGAGGATGTGGCGCTGGCCGCGCAGGCTCTGATGCAGGCCCTCACGCCCCAGGCCGTGGCCAGGCTGGCGGGCCTGGCCTCCGCCCTGCTGGCCCTGGCCGACGAGCTGGCCCGAGGTGACGAGGCGTGGGCCATGCCACTGCTGCGCTCGTTGGAGCAGGCCTCCCACGAAACCCGCCAGCGGGGGCACGGCCCGGCGCGGTGGGCGGAGCTGTGGCGCATGGCCCGCCATTCGGACACCCTTCGGGGCCTGTACTTCCTGCTGGCGGCGGCACGGGCCCTGGGGAGGGCCCTGGCCGAGCCGGGCGAGCCGGTAGAGGAGCCGCAGGGCTCCGCTGACCGGCCCTAGCGGCCTCGGAAGGTGGGGGGGCGGCGGGCCACGAAGGCCCGCACCCCCTCCTGGAAATCCTCGCTGCCGTACGCCTCGGCGATGAGGTCGTCGGCCTGGATCTGGCGGCGCCACTCCTGCACGCGGCGGATGGCCTCCTTGGTCACCCGGAGGGTGATGGGCGCATGGGAAGCCAGCTCCACGGCCACCTCCCGCACCCGCTGGTACAGCTCCGCGGCCGGCACCACGCCGTTCACCAGGCCCCACCGCTCCGCCTCCTCGGCACCCACCAGGCGGGCCCGCATCAACAGCTCCTTGGCCCGGCCGGGCCCCACCATGTCCACCAGGCGGGCGTAGTTGGCCGCCGACAGGCAGTTGCCCAGGGTCCGGGCTATGGGAACCCCCAGGCGCGCATCGGGGCTGCAGTACCGCAGGTCGCAGGCCAGGGCCAGGGCCAGCCCGCCTCCCGCCGCCACCCCTTCGATGGCGGCGAGGGTAGGCTTGCGCACCCGTTCCAGGCGGTCCACGATGCGGTCCAGGCGCCGCTCGTACTCGATCCCGTCCTGGGCCCCGGAGAACTCCAGGAACTGGTGGATGTCGGTGCCGGCGGCGAAATGGCCCCCCGAGCCCCGCAGCACCAGCGCCTTGAGCTCGGGGTCCCGATCCACCTGCTCGCACGCCTCCCACAGGCCCTCGTACATCTCCCAGGTGAGCGCGTTGCGGGCCTGGGGCCGCTGGAAGACCACCCACGCGACAGGCCCGTCCCGCACGAAGGCCAACGGCGCCTGCTGCTCCGAGTCCGGCGGAGCTCCCATGCCCCTACCCCTCCCCGGCTCCCAAGGCTACCACGCCCTCCCTGGCCAGCTCCCGGATCTCCTCGGCCCCGTAGCCCAGCTCCCGCAGCACCTCCGCCGTGTGCTGCCCGTAGGTGGGCGAGGGGCGGCGCAGACGGGCCGGGGTGAGGGACAGCTTGGCCGCCGGGCCCAGCACCCGGATGGGGCCGGCCACGGGGTGCACCAGCTCCTGCACCATTCCCCGTGCCTGCACGTGGGGATCCGAGAAGACCTCCTCGTAGTTCAGGATGGGGCCGCACGGCACCCCTTGCGACTCCAGCAGCTCCAGCCAGTAGGCTCGGGGCCGCGTCGATGTCACCGCCTCGATGGCCCGGGCCAGCTGGTCCCGGTGCTGCACCCGGCTGGCGTCGGTGGCGAACTCGGGCCTGTCCACCAGCTCCTCCAGCCCGATGGCCCGGGCGAAGCGCTCCCAGCTGCGCTGGTTGGCAGCCCCCACGATGATGTAGCCATCGGAGCACCGGAAGGCCTGGTACGGCGCCGTCATGCGGTGCGCGGAACCCATGGGCTCCGGAATGCCTCCCCCGGAGAAGTACTGGGCCGACTCCCAGACGGACAGGGCGATGCCGGCTTCCAAGAGGGAGGTGTCGATGTACTGCCCCCGGCCGGTGCGCAGCCGGTACACGTAGGCGGCCAGGATGGCCTGCAGGGCGAACAGGCCCGCCGCCAGGTCGGTGACCGGAATCCCGCACTTGACCGGCGGCCCGCCCGGCTCTCCCGTCACCGACATGATCCCCGACATGCCCTGGGCTACCAGGTCGAAGCCCCCCCGCTGGGCGTACGGGCCCGTCTGGCCGAAGCCCGATATGGAAGCGTACACCAGGGCCGGGTTCAGGGGGCGCAGGCTCTCGTAGTCCAGGCCGAAGGAGGCCATCACCCCGGGGCGGAAGTTCTCCACCAGGATGTCGCTGCGGGCGGCCAGCCGCCGGAAGATCTCCTGCCCCCGGGGGTCTTTCAGGTTCAACACCATGCCCCGCTTGTTGCGGTTGATGGCCCAGAAGCTAGGCGCCTCGTCGCCCCGGGCTCCGGTCCACCGGCGGGTGGGGTCGCCTCCCGGGGGCTCCACCTTGATGACGTCCGCCCCCAGGTCCCCCAGGAGCATGGTGCAGAACGGCCCCGCCATCACCTGGGTGGCATCCAGCACCCGAACCCCTTCCAGCGCCTGCTCCATGGAACCCTCCGTTTCCTGCTGCAAGCCCAACCGTGCCCGCCAGGCCGGCCAGGCAGCCAGGCCGTCAGCGCACCAGGGACACCAGCCCCAACGACAGGGCCGGGATGTAGGTCACCAGCAGCAGCACCACCACCATGGCCGCCAGGAAGTACGGCAGGTACCGGAAGACCTCCGCCAGGGTCACCCGGGCGATGGAGATGGTGGTGAGAAGCACCGACGCCACGGGCGGGGTCTGCTGGCCGATGCCCAGGTTCACCGTCATCATGATGCCGAAGTGCACCGGGTCGATGCCTGCCGCCCGTACCAGGGGCATCATGATGGGGGTGAGCATGACGATGGCCGCCGCGCTGTGCAGCACCATGCCGGCCACCAGGAAGACCACGTTGAGCAGGCCCAGGATGAGCCAGCGGTTGGTGGACAGGGACAAAACCGCCTGGGCCAGCCGCTGGGGCACCTGCTCGTTGGACAAAAAGGAGCCCATGTATGCCGAGGCGGCCACGATGACCATGACCACCGCCGACTGGATGGCGCTATCCAGAAGGGTCTTCGGAAGGGTGCGCAGGTCGTACTCCCGGTAGATGAACAGCCCCACCACCAGCGCAGCCACCACCGCGACCCCGGACGCCTCGGTGGCGGTGAACACGCCGCTGAGGATGCCGCCCAGGATGATGAGGGGAACGGTGAAGGCCCACGCCGCGCTGCGGAAGGAGCGCCACACCTCCGCCAGCCGGAAGGACTGCTCCACGGGGAACCGGTAGCGAAGGGCCAGCGCGTAGCTGACCCCCATCAACGCCAGTCCGAACAGGATGCCGGGGATGATGCCCCCGATGAACATCTCCGCCACCGACACCTCGGCCGTCACCGCGTACAGGATCATGGGAATGCTGGGCGGGATGATGATGGCCACCGTGGCCGCCGAGGAGATGACGGCGGCTGCGAAGGCCCGGGGATAGCCCTTGCGGCTCATGGCCGGGATGAGCACCGTGCCCAGCGCGGCCGCATCGGCCACCGCGGAGCCGGACATCTCCGCGAAGAACATGCTGGTGACGATGGAGACGTGGGCCAGCCCCCCACGGATGAACCCCACCAGCGCGCTGGCGAAGTCCACCAGCCGCTTGGAGATGCCCGAGTGGTTCATGATCTGCCCCGCCAGGATGAACAGCGGGATGGCCACCATGGGGAAGCTCTCGGCGCCGTTGAACATGCGCAGGGGCAGAAGCAGAAGGGAACTCTGGCCCTTGAACACCTGTCCCGCCAGGGTACCTATGGCCAGCGCAAACCCGATGGGAATCCCCAGGAGGATGAGCAGGGCCACCGCCAGGCCGCTGATGCCTGCCGCCAGGCTCACTGTCCCACCGCCTCCTCGGCGGCCTCCACGGCGGCCTGGACCTTCACGGCAGCCCCACCCAGCTGCCCGTGGGCCGCAAGCCCGTGCCCGCCGGCCAGCCCTGCGGCCACCTCCGGCGCCTGCGCGGCCCCTGCCGAGGCCCTGCGCCAGGCCGTCGCGTACTTGTGGGCCAGCACCCACACCATGAGCCCCGAGGCCAGGGGCATGACCCCGTATACGGCCCCCATGGGCAGCGGCATGGAGATGGCCTGCTGGCCTGCCAGCTGCACCGCGATGTGCAGGCCGCTCCACAAAAGCAGCAGGAAGAAGGCGGCCATGACCAGGTCCGAGGCTGCCTCGGCCACCTGCCGCCACAGCCCGGGCAGCTTGCGCACCAGGTTGTCGAAGGCCATGTGGCCGCCCCGGTCCAGTGCCACCACGCCGCCCAGGTAGGTGATCCACGCCAGAAGGAACGCCCCCAGCTCGTCACCCCATGCCAGCGCGGCTCCCAGCACGTACCGGAAGAACACCCCAGTCGGCACCACCACGGCCAGAGCGCCGGTGAGGAGCATCAGGAGGTACTCCACCGCCCGCACCATGCCCCGGTACAACCGCATCTCCAGCTCCATCGCGGCCCGCCCCTCGCTATGTGGCCAGCCGGCCCTGCCCGATAGCCGCCCGCCGGGATTTGGCCTCAGTGTGCCTGGGCCAGGTTCAACAGCTCCCGCCCGTATTTGGAGGTAAAGTCGTCATACAGCGGCCCGGACAGGCGCCGGAAGGCCTCCTTGTCCACGTCCTTATTCACCTGCACCCCGGCCCGCTGCACCACGTTCAGCCCGTCCCGGTCCCACTGCACGCCCCGCTGGCGGGAGTTGCGGCCCACCTCCACGGCCGTCTCCCGCAAAAGCTGCCTGGCCGCCGGCTCCAGGCGCTCCCACCACCGCCGGCTGGCCACCAGGTAGGTGGGCGTGTACACGTGCCCGGTCACGGACAGGAACTTCTGCACCTCGTACAGCCGGGCGCTCACGATCTGGGCCAGGGGGTTCTCCTGCCCGTCGAAGACCCCGGTCTGCAGCGCCGAGAACAACTCCGAGAAGTCCAGGGGCCCCGCGTTGGCCCCCCACAGCCGGAACATGCGCACCCGGTCCGGGTTGGGCGGAACCCGCATCTTCAGGCCCCGCAGGTCCTCCGGCCTGCGGATGGGCCGCTGGTTGTTGGTCATCACCCGAAAGCCGTTCTCCCAGAAGCCCAGCCCCACCATGCCCTTGGGCTCCAGGTACCGAAACAGGGCGGCCCCGAAGGGGCCCTCCACGGCCCGCTGGATCTCCTCACGGCTGTCGAAGAGGAAGGGAAGATCCCAGACGGCAAACTCGGGCACAATTCCCACCATTTCCGACGAGGAAACCACCATCTCCAGGGTGCCCAGCTGCACCTGCTCCACCAGCTCCCGCTGGCGGCCCAGCTGGCCGCAGCAAAAGACGTCCACCCGGATGCGCCCGCCGCTGCGCTGCTCTACCAGGCGCTTGAAATCCTCGGCATCCTGCTGGTACAGGGAGTTGGCGGTGGCGATGTGCCCCACCCGCAGGCGCACCTCCCGGGTGAGCCCGGCAGGAGCCGCCGGGCTTTCCGCCCGCGCCGTCCACGCAGCGCCCGCCACGCCGCCCGCCAAAGCCACAAGCCCCGCCAGCCCCACGGCCAGCCTGGCTCGAAGCCCCCGTCCCCCGCCTGCGCTCCCCTTCATGGTCTGGCCCCCTCTCCGGCCCGGATGGTGGACTCCTGCACGCTATCCAGCCAAACCCGCTGGGCTGCCTCCACGCCCGCCCCGAGCGGCACCGCCAGGCCGGCCCAGGCGGCAGCGGCCTCCAGCGCGGCCACCATCTTCAGCACGTCACCCGCATCGCAGTAGCCCATGTGCCCCAGCCGCAGCACCCTGCCCCGCCACGGGCCCAGCCCTCCTCCCACCGCCACCCCCATGCGCTGGCGCAGCACGGCCCGGAAGGCGTCGGCGTCCATGAACTCAAAGCGCACCGAGGTGAGGGTCGGGCTGGCGAAGCCGTCGGGCGCCGCGCACTGCCAGCCCAGGGCCTGCACCGCGGAGCGGGTCATGGCCTGCAGCAGCCGGTGGCGCCGGTACACGTTCGGCAGCCCCTCCTGCTCCATGAGCCGCAGAGCCTCCCGCAGCCCGGCCACCAGGGCCACGTTGGGCGTGTAGGGCGGCGCACCCCGCTCCACCATGGCCTCGTACTGGCGGAGGTCGAAGTAGAAGGACGGTGCCTGCCTGCGCCGGATGACCTGCCAGGCCCGCTCCCCCAGGGCCACCAGGGCAAGGCCCGGAGGCAGCATGAGGGCCTTCTGGGAACACGAGGCCACCACGTCGATGCCCCAGCGGTCCATCTCCACGGGGGTGCCCCCCAGGGAGCTGACCGCGTCCACCACCACCAGGGCGTCGCCGTGCTCGCGCACCACGGCGGCGATGGCGTCGATGGGGTTCAGCACCCCGGTGGAGGTCTCGGAGTGGGTCACGAACACCGCCCGGGCCTCAGGGTGATCCCGCAGGGCCCTGGCCACCGCCTCGGGCGGGATGGGTTCGCCCCATGCCGCCTCCACCCGCACCACCCGCAGGCCCCTGCGCTGCGCAATGCCGGCGAAGTACTCGCCGAAGAAACCGGCTACACACAGGACGACGGTCTCACCCGGCCCGGCCACGTTCACCATGGCCGTCTCCAGGGCAGAGGTACCGCTGCCGGCCAGCAGCACCACGTCCCCGCTGGTGCCGAACACGGCCCGGGCTTTTTCGCACGTCTCCCTCAGCAAGCCGGCAAACTCGGGGTTGCGGTAATCCATCATGGGATGGCGCCAGGTGGCCTGCATGGCTCGCTCCACCTGCGGCGGGATGGCCGTCGGCCCGGGCAGGCGCAGGTCGGCCTTCTCCGCAAACAGGGCCATGGCCCCATCCCCTCTCCCCCGTCTGCAACCGGTAGCGAATGTCAGTATAGGCACGTTCCTGCGTTCTTGTCAAAGCCGCACAGGCTTGACAGAGAAGGGGCGCAGCGGCCATCATTCAGGCGGCGATCGACGCGACGCCGGGGGAGCGCCCCACAGCGGCGCTGAGAGTGCGGCGCAAGGCCGCAGACCCCTCGAACCTGATCCGGGTCATGCCGGCGTAGGGAGGGCGTCCAACCTTGCAGGTCGGTTCTCACTCCCCGCCCCTGCCTGCCCCCCAGCCCTCCTGCCTGGAACTGTGCGGCATCCGCAAGGGCTTCGGCCGTTTCGTGGTGCTGGACGGCATCTCCCTCACCGTGCGGGCCGGCGAGGTGGTGGCCGTGGTGGGGCCCAGCGGGTGCGGCAAGAGCACCCTCCTGGACATCGTGGCGGGAGTCACCCCGGCGGACGCAGGCCAGCTGCTGTGGAACGGGCAGCCGGTGCCCCACCTGCGCGGGCGGGTGGCCTACATGCAGCAGCGGGACCTGCTCCTGCCCTGGCGCAGCGCCCTGCACAACGCGCTGCTGGGAGCCCAGGTGCGCCGCCGGCTGCACCAGGCCTTGCAGGAGGCTCCGGCCCTTTTCCAGCAGTTGGGCCTGGCGGGTTTCGAACACGCCCTTCCCCGGGAGCTGTCGGGCGGCATGCGCCAGCGGGTGGCCCTGGCCCGCACGGTTCTGGCAGGGGGAGAGCTGTGGCTCCTGGACGAGCCCTTCGCCTCGGTGGACGCGCTCACCCGCCTGGAGCTGTACCACCTCCTGCATAAGCTGTGGCAGGGCCAGCCCGCCCTGCTGGTGACCCACGACGTGCGGGAGGCCCGCCGCCTGGCGCACCGGATCCTGGTTTTCAGCCGGCCCCCCACCCGGGTGCTCGCGGAACTGACCCCCCGGGAAGCCCGGGAGGCGGTGGTGCTGCGGCTTCTGGCGCAGAGGGGCGGGGAGCTTTGACCGCCGCCCGCCGCCGCCACCCGGCCCACAAGGGGGCTCCCCAGGCGGGCGCTTGCTCGGCGGCCCTGGCCCGGGCCGCCTGGAGGCTGGTGCGGGCTGCGGTGCCCGCGCTGCTCCTGGTGGGCCTGTGGGAGCTGGCCGTCCAGCTGTGGCGGATCCCCCCGTACCTTCTGCCCTCGCCCGGCCGCATCGGGCAGGAACTCTACCTCCGGCACGGCCTGCTGGCCGCCCACGCGGCCGTCACGGCCGGCGAGGTGCTGGCGGGGTTTGCGGTGGGGTCGGCGGCGGGGTTCGCCCTGGCGCTGGCCCTGGACGGGTGGCCTGCTCTGCGCCGGGCCCTGGTTCCGTGGCTGGTGGGCTCGCAGGCCGTGCCCGTCTTCGCGGTGGCACCGCTTTTGGTTTTGTGGTTCGGGTACGGGCTGGCCTCCAAGGTGGCCATGGCCAGCGTCATCACCTTCTTTCCCGTGACCGTGGCGGCGCTGGAGGGGCTGCGGCCGGATCCCGACGCCCTGCGGCTGATGGTGGCGCTGGGGGCGTCCCGTGGCCAGATCCTGCGCCACCTGAAGCTGCCGGGCGCCATGCCGTCGGTGTTCGCCGGGCTGAAGGTGGCCGCCTCGGTCTCCACCATCGCCGCCGTCATCGGGGAGTGGGTGGGCGCCCGGGCGGGGCTGGGCTACCTCATGACCCAGGCCAACGCGCAGCTCCGGGTGAGTCTCGTGTTCGCCTCCCTGGTGTGGCTGACAGGGATGGGCCTGGCCCTGTACGGGCTGGTGGAGCTGGCCCAGCGCCTGTGGGAGCGCCGCCGCTGACTCCCCGGCCGCTACCTGCGGCGCGGGCGCCCGGGCGCTCTCCGGCCGGTGGTGGGCAAAGCGGGGGAAAGGCTGGAAAGGAGGACCGCAGATGGCAGGGACAGCAAGGATGACCGGTTCTCTGGAAAGGTCTGTGGGAAGGAAGACGGATACAAGCACCGCCGCTCCGCCTGGGCCGGCGGGGCGCAGGAGGCAGGCGGCGGTAGCGGCGGCCCTGGCCGCTTTCGTGGCGGCCTCCGCTGTGGGCCTGTGGCCCGGCAAGCAGGCCGCCGCAGGCCAGCCGGCGGGATCCCCGGGCAGCCCGCCGGCCGCCCGCAGCCGCCTGCAGCTGATGCTGGACTGGTTCCCCAACCCGGACCACGTGCCCCTCTATTACGCCCGG
>DATCLL010000186.1:0-3696 GCA_036563935.1 Limnochordales bacterium
CAGCTCCAGGATGCGCTGGGCCAGCTTGCGGGCGTGCTCCAGCTCTTCTCGGGCCTCCTGCTGGAAGTGCTCCGCCAGCTCCTCCCCGTGGAACCCCTCGGCCACCAGCGCGGTGACCCAGTACGAGTAGAAGGCCAGCAACTCGTCCAGGTACGCCTTGCGCAGCTGCCCCAGCAGCTCCTGCAGGTCTACTTCCACGATCTGGCGGCCCTTCTGTCCCACGGCCGGACACCTCCTGTGACGGTGGCGGTTCCCGAAGGCCCCCTGCAGTATACCCCGCGCCGCCCCCTGCCGCCGCCCTCCCCGGCCGCCGGCGCAGGCCGCCCCGCCCGGGCCCGTCAGCCCACTCGGCCCCTCAGCCCAGTCCCAGGTGCCGCCGCAGGAACGCCTCCGTGGCGCGCAGGTACTCCTCCACGCTTTCGGGGCGGCTGAAGCCGTGCCCCTCCCCGCTCAGCACGTGATACTCGCAGGCCACGCCACGCCGCCTCAGGACTTCCACCAGGGCGTCCGCCTGGCTGCGGGGAACTACCCGGTCCTCCTCCCCGTGGAACAGCAGCACCGGATCCTCGATGCGACCTGCCCCCTCCAGGGGCGAGCGGCGCCGGTACTCCCGGGCGGCCTGGGGCAGAGGGCCCACCAGGCTGTCCAGGTAGCGGCGCTCGAACCGATGGGTGGCCTGGGCCAGGCCCAGCAGGTCCGTCACCGGGTACAGGCACACCGCCGCCCGGAACAGCCCGGGATACAGGAGGAGCGTCCGCAGCGCCGTAAAGCCCCCGGCACTGGCGCCCAGCACCGCGAGCCGCTCCGGGTCGCCCAGGGCCTGCTGCGCCACAAACCGGGCCGCCCCCGCGCAGTCCTCCGGGTCGGCCAGCCCCCACTGCCCCCACAGCGCGCGCCGGTAGCTGCGGCCAAAGCCGCTGCTGCCCCGGTAGTTCACCTCCAGCACCGCGTACCCCCGGGAGGTGAAAAACGCCACCTCGGGCCAGCCTCCCGGCCGGGCCTGGGAGGTCGGGCCCCCGTGCAGGCGCACCACCACGGGCGCAAGCCCCTCCCACTCCCATTCGGGGCTGCACGGGGGGTAGTACCAACCGGAGACCGCCTGCCCGTCCCGGGCCGGGAAGGCCGGCCACTGCACCAGCCGGGGCCTGGGAGACCACTCGTCGGGAAGCTCGTCCGGGTCGCCCGTGCGCACCACCGTCACGGACCGAGCCGCCCGGGCCACCGGGTCTATCTCCGCCACCACCACTCGGGCAGCGCCTCCCGGCAGGCAGGCCACCAGCGCCACCAGGTCGGCGCCGGCCGGGCCGGGCTGCGGCGATACGGCCGGCTGCTCCAGCAGGGAGTACCCTTCGAGCCCTCCCACCGTCCACACCCGGCCACCCGGCAGCTCCAGGCACGCCAGCTCGGCCCAGCCGGCCCGGTTGCGAAGGAAGTACAGCCGCCCGCCCGGGGCCCACGCCAGACTTCGCAGCCCGTGCTGCCAGGCGGGCACCGCGTGCTCGGCCGCCTCGTCCACCCTCGCCACCACCTGCCCGTCCAGGGCCCCGACCACCTCCACGTTGAACCACTCGCCCCGCTCCACCACGTAGGCCAGGTAGCGCCCGTCGGGCGAAAAGGCCGGCTGAAAGCACGCCCCTTCGTCGCCGCCCGCCACCGTTCGCACCTCACGCACTCGCAGGCCGGGGCCGTCCCGCTCCACCCGGCCCACCTGCAGGCGGGCCCCCTCCCAGGGCATGGAGGGGTGGTTCCACGCGACCCAGGCCAAAAGCTCCCCGGAGGGGTGCCAGCACGGCTGCATGTAGAAGTCGTCGCCCCGCACCAGAACCCACGGCCACGCGCTCGCGTCGGCAGGCACCGCCGCCAGCACCTGCCCGTCCCCGCTTTCGTGCACGTACACCACCCAGCGCCCGTCGGGGGACAGGGCGGGCTCCGCCGACCTGCCGAACTCCGGCGCCAGCGGCCGTGGCTCGCTCCACGGCAGCCGGCGCAGCCACAGCCGCCCGCCGGCCACGAACACCACCGCCGACTCCCCGGCGGCGAAGTGCCCCCCGCCGTAGTCCACCGCGCCCCGCACGTGGAGCCCCGGCGCCAGGGCCCGGGCCGCCACGTGGCCCACCTGCCACGCCCACAACCGGCCCTCGCCGGCCTGGCTTTCGTGCCACACCAGCGTTCGCCCGTCGCCCGCCCACTGCACGTCGTTCAGCCGGCGCCGCCGGGCCAGGCGACGGGCCGTCACCGGGCTGGGCCACGTTCCAAAGGGCAGACGCCCCCGCGTCGCTTGCGCCACCGCCTTCCCACCGCCTTCCAGTGTAGGGCATGGAACCGCCGGAATGCTAGGCCGGGAGGGTGCTCCGGTGAACCACGAGCGCTGGTGGCGGGTGGCAGCCGCCGCAGGGATCCTGGTGGGGGTCTTGGGGGCAGGGGCCCTGGCCAGCCAGATGCGCACCAGCCGCCAGGCACATCAGCTGCGCCAGCAGCTGGCCAGCCTGCAGCAGCAGGCCCGCCGGGGACAGGCCGAAGAGCAGGCGCTGCTCTCGCCGGTGACCCTGGTGCGGGTAGAGGTGGAAGATGAGGTGAACGGTCGCCAGGCCGCCGGTCAGCAGCCCGCCGACCGGGCGGCCGACGGCGGCGCCGCGGGCCAGCCCACCGGCCAGGCGCCGCCCCGCCCCGTGGTGCAGGGGGAGTTCGCCGTGCGGGCCACGGTGGCCAACCGCTCCGACCAGACCCTGCGCCAGCCCGTGGTGGGGATGCTGGTGGTCACCGACCCGGCAGACCCCGGGCGGGAGGCCCAGGTGCAGCTTCAGCAGGTGGTCATCGAAACCCTGGCCCCCGGGGATACCACCACCGTGCGGCTCAAGGGGTTCCGGGCAGGCCCGCCGGAACTGCGCCACGAGCTTCTGGTGAGCACGCCGCCCGTGGATCCGGCACGCCCGGGGGGAACCGTGGTCAAGCTGCTTCCCCGCGTGGTTCGCGAACCGGCGGAAGCCCGCACCACCCGCACCAGCCAACCCCCTGCGCCGGCAGTTCCGGCTCGCACCCGCCAGCAGGCCCCCGCGGCCGCGCCCCAGGGACAGGCCACCTCGCCCGCCTCGCAGCCGGCGCAGCCGGCGCCGGCCGCCCCTGCAGCCCCGAACGCGGCGCAGCCCCCCGCCCCCGCTCAGCCCGGGGCGCCGGCACAGCCTGCCACACCGTCGCGGCCGGCCCCGGCCCCTGCTTCACCCGCCGCTCCCCAGGCGCCGCCACCGGCGCAGCCGGCCGCCGACGACACTACGTCCCAAGACCACTGAATCCCCACGCTCAGCAGGAAGTCCGTGCGCCCGGGCTGTCCGTTCACGTCCAGCACAGGCCCGAAGCTGGCCCGCACCCTCAGCCCCGCCGGGCCTCTCCAGGCCAGGTGGACCAGGGCCGTCTGCTCCACGGGCCCGGCCAGGAACTGCCTGGCACGGGCCTGCTCGCCGCTTCCCGGGTCGTCCTCCCAGATTTCGCCCACCCGACCGGGGCCGCGCCGGCGCCACTCCAATCCCCAGGCCTCCAGCTGCCCCGGGCGTGCAGCATCGGCCCCGCCCGGCCGGCACGGCCCCGGCCCGGGCCAGGAACAGCGGGACCAGCCGACGAACAGGCTGTCGGTGTCCGGGCCGTCGGGGTAGCCCAGCAACAGCCCGGCGTGCAGGTAGCTCAGGGCGGGGTTCTGAAAGG
>DATCLL010000187.1:0-1961 GCA_036563935.1 Limnochordales bacterium
CGGAGCAGCCCGCCCTGCGGGAGGCGGTGGGCCTGGACCTGGTCACCTCCGACGGGAGCACCCTTCTGGGTGCCGATGACAAGGCAGGCGTAGCCGAGATCATGGAGGCCCTTTGCCGCCTGCTGCGCCAGCCCTACCGCCCCCGTCCTTCGGTGCGGGTGGCCTTCACCCCCGACGAGGAGACGGGCAGGGGCATCGCGCACCTGGACCTGGAACGCTTCCGCTGCGACGCGGCCTACACCGTAGATGGAAGCGGGCCGGGCGAGCTGAGCGGCGAGAACTTCGACGCGCTCAACGTGGTGGTCACCCTGCAGGGCAGAAGCGCGCACACGGGCAGCGCCCGCGGCCGCATGGTCAACGCGTTGCACATGGCGGCGGAGCTTTTGTGCTCCATCCCGGCCACCATGCGGCCCGAGACCACCGACGGCTACGAGGGCTTCCTGCACCCGGACCGGCTGGAGGGCAGCGTGGAAAGCTGCCGGGTGCGCCTGCTTTTGCGGGATTTCACTCCCGAGGGGCTGCAGCGCCGCCGCGCCCTTCTGGAGCAGCTGCTGGTCTCCCTGCGCCAGCGCTATCCCGGCAGCGAGACGCAGCTGGAGGTGGTGGGGGGCTACGAGAACATGGCCCGGGCGCTGGCCCGGCGGCCTGAGGTGATGGAAAGGGCCCGCCAGGCCATCCGGGACTGCGGGCTTTCGGTGGTGGAACGTCCCATCCGGGGAGGCACGGACGGCGCCCACCTCACCGCCCGGGGCCTTCCCACGCCCAATTTGTTCACCGGGGGGATGAACTTCCACAGCCGCACGGAGTGGGTGTGCGTCCAGTGGATGGAGAAGGCGGTGGAGGTGCTGCTGCGCCTGCTGAGCCTGTGGGCCCAGTGAGGGCCGAAGGCGCCGGAGCCAGCCGGGCCCACAGAAGCTCCACGGCCTCGGCGGCGTCCCGGGCCCGCAGGATGGGATCCTCCCCGGGAGCTGCGCCGGGCCGGACCAGCTCCCACGTGAAAAGGCCCACCACAGGGCGTCCCAGCTTGAGGGCCAGCGCGATCTCCGACAGGGTCCCGTAGCTTCCGCCCACGGCTATCACCCCGTCGGCGCTGCGCACCAGCACCACGTTGCGGGCGTGGCCCATGCCGGTGACGATGGGAAGGTGCACCCAGTCGTTGGCCTCGCCCGGGTCCTCGCCCGGCAAGATGCCCACGCACAGTCCGCCGGCCTCGTGGCAGCCCCGGCTGGCCGCCTCCATGACCCCGCCCAGGCCCCCCGTCAGCACCACCGCGCCCCGGCGGGCCAGTTCCCGCCCCACCTGGTAGGCCAGCTCCCGGGCGGTGGGGCTTGCCTGCTGCTCGCCCACCACTGCCACCCGCAGGGGCCGGGCTGCCGGGCCGCGGCCGGAGGAGGGGGTGCCCCCCGTGCCCGAAGTCATCAGCGGGCCACGCATCCTTTCCCGAGTTCTGCGGGAAGTGTAGCACAGCCCGAAGCGGCCAGGGGGTGCACGCCTTGGAGCGCAGCCTCTTCGGCGTGAAGCTGGTGGCGGTAGCAGGGGACATCACCCGCCAGCAGGTGGACGCGGTGGTCAACGCGGCCAACAGCAGCCTGATGGGGGGAGGCGGGGTCGACGGGGCCATCCGCCGGGCGGGCGGGCCGGCCATCCAGGAGGAATGCCGGCGCATCGTGGCCGAGCGGGGCCCCCTTCCCCCGGGGGAGGCGGTGGCCACCACGGCCGGGCGCCTGCCCGCCCGGCACGTGATTCACACCGTAGGGCCCATCTGGCGGGGTGGAGGTCACGGCGAGGCCGAGGTGCTGCGCCGCTGCTACCAGAGCTGCCTGCGGCTGGCGGAGGAGCTGGGCGCCGCCAGCGTGGCCTTCCCGGCCATCTCCACGGGAGCCTACGGCTACCCGCCCGACCAGGCGGCCGCGGTGGCCGTGCAGGCGGTGGTGGACTACCTGGCCCGGCGCCGGCCGGAC
>DATCLL010000188.1:0-2292 GCA_036563935.1 Limnochordales bacterium
GGGTGGAAAGCCCTCCCACGCGCTCCAGAACGCTGCTCAACACCAGCAGCGCCGATACCATCATCACCACGGCTTGGACGGCGTCCGTCCAGGCTACGGACCGAAGTCCCCCCATCCAGGCCCAGGCCACGGCCAGCGCGGTGGCCAGCACAAGGCCTGCCACAAAGGGAAGCGCGCCCTTGCTCATCCCCTCCAGCAGAAGAGCGATGCCGGACAGCTGCACGGAGCTGTACGGAATGAGAAAGAGCACCGATGCGGCAGCCACCACGGCGCCCAGCCAGGGGTTCTCGTACCGCACGGAAAGAAGCTCGGCCGGCGACACGATTCCCAGCCGGCGGCCCACCTCCCAGAAGGCGGGCCCGAAGAAGACCACCAGCGACAGGCCCGACAGGTAGATGAGTTCAAACCCCAGAGCCCCTACCCCTGCCCGGTAGGTAAGCCCCGCCAGGCCCACCATCATGAAGGCGCTGTAGGTGGTGGCGGCGTAGCTTAACGCTGACACCAGCCCTCCCAGGGAGCGGTTGGCCAAAAAGAAGTCCTCCACCCGCTGGGACAGCCCCCGGCGGGAAAGGACCGCCACCACGGTTCCCAGTGCCGCGTACAGAAGGAAAGCGGTCAACAGCCAGCTGGCCGGCATATCAATCCACCCATCTGCGGGTCGCCAGCGCGATGACCACGATGACGGCCACGGCGAAGAGGGTCCAGAACAGGAAGCTCCCGTACCAGGCGGTGACGTCCCGCAGCCACGTGTACGGCACCACGTAGGCGGAGGCGACAAGCCCCCCTAGCAGCATTACCCACAGGGATCTGGGCGATCCCCCCATGCGGGCATGCCTCCCCAGCGCGGCCCGACCCGGTTCCGGTGGCCCACCGGAGCCGGAGGGGATGGGCCCGGTTCTTGCCTCGTAGTTTACAATGACTCGGGGGCGAAGCAATCCCATGTGGTCACAGGCGCAATGGCCCGTCTACCTGGAAGCTCTCGTGGAACCCCTGTCTGCCCTGGCCGCAGCCGTGGGGTTGGGCGCCTGCGCCGCCGCCTTCCGCCTGACAAAAGCTCTGGGCTCAGGCAGAGCTTCGTGCCCGGCAGGCCCGGCCCACGCCGGGGCGGGTGGCTGCGCCCACGTGCTGGCCGTTCCCCAGGCCCGGCTGTTCGGCCTTCCCAATTACTGGCTGGGCTGCGCGTACTACGCCGCCATGCTGGCCCTGCGCCTGCCCGGCTGGAGCCTGTCACGTCCGGTGCTGTGGGGTGTGGCCGCTGCTGCCGGCGCGGCCTTCGGGGTGAGCGCGTACCTGACGGTGCAGCTGGTGCGGGTGCTTCGGATGCCCTGCCCCCTCTGCTTTGTGGCCCACGGGGCGAACGCGGCCCTGGCACTCCTGGCCGCCGCCTCGGTGGCGCTCCCGTGAAAAGCTGGCTCACCCTCATAGCCCTCACCTGGGTGCCCTGGGTGGAGCTTCGGGGCAGCATCCCCCTGGGGATTGCCTGGCAGCTGCCCTGGGCAGCCGTGCTGGCGGTGACCACCCTGGCCAACGCCCTCATCTTCGTGCCCGTGTACCTGGTGCTGCACCTGGCCTACCGGCGCTGGCTGGAGAACACCCTGGTGGGGGCCTGGGTGCGGGCCGCCCGCCGGCGGGGCGAGGGGCTTGTAAAGCGCTACGGGACATGGGGCCTGGCTTTCTTCGTAGCGGTGCCCCTTCCCGGCACCGGCGCCTACTCGGGCACGGCCCTGGCCTTCCTGATGGGCATCCCGCCGGCGCGTGCCTTCGTCGCCGTGGCGGCCGGTGTGGTGGTGGCCGGCTGCCTGGTGACGCTGGCCAGCATGGGCGTGCTGGCAGGGCTGCGGGGGCTTTAGCGAACGACAGGCCCCGCCGCCCCCGGCCTGGGGTCGGCCCCTTCAGGCGGGCCGGTAGCGTACCCCTTCCGGGGCCACCTCCCGCCGCAGCCGCCCGCAGGCTACCAGGAACTCCAGATGGGCCAGGGCCTCGGCCATGGCGAACCGGGCGTTGAAGAGGTCGGAAGGCTCCCCGAACAGCGCGACCTGCACCTGCCAGGCGCTGGCGCCGTCCCCGTCCCGGGAGCAGATGGTCTGTACCGCCGCCTCGGTGTCCGACAGCCGCCGGTGGTGGTGCTCGATGAGCTCCCGGGCGCGCCCTCCCACGTCCCGTACGGGCCCCCGGTGGCCCGTCACCGCCAGGGAGGCGCCCAGAGCTGCCACCTGCCGCAGCGAGTTCAAGAAGGCGGGCAGGGGAGTTTCGGCCTGGTGGGGCCACAGCCCCACGTGGGGGCTGATGGTG
>DATCLL010000189.1:0-4082 GCA_036563935.1 Limnochordales bacterium
ACCTTCGCCTTTGGAAGGGCGCGGGCATGCTGGGATAGGGTAAAACTGCTTCCGGTTCAGGGTTCGGCGGGCTGCCGGCACCGATGGCGCCCTCTGCGGCCGGATCCCAGCGTGCAACCGTTCCCCCCGCGCCAGACCGGCACCCGCCTTTTCCCGTGCCGCCAGCCCCGGGCCCGCTCACCCTGCCGGGCCCGGGCGCGCCCGGACGGCCTCGCCCGGGTGCGGCTCGAGCCAGTACCCGACCCCTACCACGCCGGGCCCGGCGTGCAGGCCCATGGCGGGCGTAAAGGGCGCCCGCCACAGCTCGGCAGGGCTGGCTGCAGCGGCAATCTCCCGCTCCAGCCGGTCCGCCAGCGGGCCTGCGTCCGCCTCCATCACCGTCACGTGAAGCCGGCCGCGCCGGGCGTCGGCCATCAGCTCGGCCACAATGCGCTCCAGCGCGCCCTCCACGCTGGTGGCCACGGCCATGGGCTCAATGCGGGCCCCGGGGTGGATGGCCAGCACGGGCACGACCCCCAGGGCGGCGCCCAGCCGGGCCAGCGCGTGCACCACTCTCCCGCCCCGGCGCAGGTAGCGCAGGTCGGGAACCAGAGCGTACGCCCGGCACAGCGGCCGCACCGCCTCGATGCGGCTGACCACCTCCTGCACCGTCCCCCCGGCCCGGGCCACCCTGGCCGCCTCCACGGCCACCCATCCCTGGGCGGCCGCGGCCGTTCGGCTGTCCACCACGGTGACCGGGATCGGGGAGCTGGCGGCCGCCACGCCGGCGCTGCGCCAGGAGGCTGACAGGGGCGCCGCCACCGTGACCGCCACCACCGCCGATGCCCCCCGCTGGGCGGCGCGCCGGAAGGCCTGCAGGAAGTCCCCCGGAGAAGGGGCGGAGGTGCTCACCGCCACCGCCCGTCCCTGCCACTGGCGCAGCCGCCGGTAAACCTGCTCGGCGGTGATGTCCACCCCGTCCCGCAGCTGCTCGTCTCCCAGCCGGATCCATATGGGGACGACCTCGATGCCCAGCCCTTCCGCCAGCTCCGGCGGAAGGCAGGCCACCGAGTCGGTGACCACCGCCACCCGTGCGGGCGGGCCGCCTTCGCCCCCCTGGCGGGCGCCAGCCTGCGGGCCGCACACTGTAGGGGGGTGCAAGCCATGCCGGTGCGCTGCAAGCGCGTCTGGGACCCCGTGGAGGAGCAGGACGGGCTGCGGGTTCTGGTCACCTACTACTGGCCCCGGGGGCTGGCCCGCTCGGCGGTGGACCGCTGGTACCGGGCCCTGGGCACCCCGCCCGCGCTGCTCCGCCCCTGGCAGGAGGGCAGGCTGTCCCGGGAACAGTTCGAGGCTGCCTACCGCACGGCCCTCGAGACCCCCGAAGCCCGGGAGCTCCTGCGGGAGCTGGCCCGGCAAAGCCTGCAGGGCACCGTGACCCTCCTCACCAGCTTCCGGGACCTGGAACGCTCCCACGTGTGGATCCTGAAGGACATCATCGAGGGCCTGCAGGCCGCGTCACCCCCTGCCACCTAGCCGCCTGCCAGAAACGGGTTGGTGCGCCGCTCGTGACCGATGGTGCTGGTGGGGCCGTGCCCGGGGTACACCACCGCGGCGTCCGGCAGGCTGAGAAGCTGGCCCCGGATGGAGGCCAGCAGCTGGTCCAGGTCGCCGCCGGGCAGATCCGTGCGGCCGATGCTGCCGGCAAAGAGAGCATCCCCCGTGAACACCAGCCCCGGCTCCCCCTCCACCCACAGGCTGACGCTTCCCGGGCTGTGGCCGGGGGTGTGGCGCACCTCCAGGAAAAGCCCGCCCACCTGCAGGCGCTGGCCGTGGGCCAGCAGCCCGTCCGGCTCCGGCGGCGGCTTTGGGCGGAACCCCAGCCAGCGCTCGGCAGCCTGCGGCGCCTGGCGCAACAGCTCCACGTCCTGGGGGTGCAGCAGGAACGGGGCGCCTGTAGCCTGCCGCACCTCCGCCACGGCGCCCACGTGGTCGAAGTGGGCGTGGGTGGCGAGGACGTAGCGCACCCGAACCCCCCGGGGCAGCGCCTGCAGGATGCGCGCCCCCTCATCCCCGGGGTCGATGACGCAGGCCTCCCCGCTGGGAGGGTGGACCAGGATGTAGCAGTTGGCCGCCAGCGGCCCCACGGCCAGGGGAACCACCCGCACCGCATGGGCGCCCGCCGGGGCGGCACCGGACGGTGAACTCACGGTCGCATCCCCTCCTTCCCGCCGGAACTCCTCCGTCCAGGTGTTTGCGCGGCCACGTCGAACCCCCCCGTGCCGGCGCCCGAACCCACCGGCCGGTGGGCAGGCCGGCCCAAGCTCAGGTCAGGGCAGACGAGAGGAGAGAGAGCTATGGCTCAATGGGCTGCCACGCCGTCCCCCAGCGGCGCCGTGGTGCGCCGGGTCGACCTGGAGCCGGGCAGGATGCCCACGCGGTGGTACAACATCCTGGCGGACATGCCCAACCGTCCCCTCCCGCCCCTGCACCCCGCCACCGGGCGGCCGGTGGGGCCCGACGACCTGGCCCCCATCTTCCCCCGTGCCCTCATCGAGCAGGAGGTGACCGACCAGCGCTGGGTGGACATACCCGAACCCGTGCTGGAGGTGTACCGGGCCTGGCGGCCGACTCCTCTGTACCGGGCGCTGCGCCTGGAGCAGGCGCTGGCCACGCCCGCCCGCATCTACTACAAGTACGAGGGGACAAGCCCTGCGGGCAGCCATAAGCCCAACACGGCGGTGGCCCAGGCGTACTACAACGCCCGGGAGGGCATCCGTCGCCTGGCCACGGAGACCGGGGCCGGCCAGTGGGGTTCGGCGCTGGCCTTTGCGTGCTCCCAGTTTGGCCTGGAGTGCACGGTGTACATGGTGAAGGTAAGCTACCACCAAAAGCCCTACCGGCGCTCCCTCATGGAGGCCTGGGGCGCGCAGGTGTTCCCCAGCCCGACCTCCCGCACCCAGGCCGGCCGGCGCATCCTGGAGCAGGATCCCGAGTCGCCGGGCAGCCTGGGCATCGCCATCAGCGAGGCGGTGGAGGACGCGGCCACCCACCCCGACACCAACTACTCCCTGGGCAGCGTGCTGAACCACGTCCTGCTGCACCAGACCGTCATCGGCCTGGAGGCCCGCCAGCAGCTGGAGCTCCTGGGCGAGTACCCGGACGTGGTCATCGGCTGCATCGGGGGCGGCAGCAACTTCGCCGGCATCAGCTTCCCCTTCCTGATGGACCGCCTGCAGGGGCGCCGCAGGGTGCGGGCGCTGGCCGTGGAGCCCACCGCCTGCCCCACCCTCACCAAGGGGGAGCTGCGCTACGACTTCGGCGACACGGTGGGCCTGACGCCGTACCTGCACATGTACACCCTGGGCCACACCTTCGTGCCCCCCTCCATCCACGCCGGCGGGCTGCGCTACCACGGGGATGCGCCCCTGGTGTGCAGGCTGTACGCGGACGGGTTCGTGGAGGCCAGAGCGTACGGGCAGCTGTCGGTGTTCGAGGCGGCCATTCAGTTCGCCCGCACCGAGGGGCTGCTGCCGGCCCCGGAGTCGGCCCACGCGGTGCGGGCCGCCATCGACGAGGCCATCCAGGCCCGGGAGGCCGGGCAGCCCAAGGTGATCCTGTTCAACCTGAGCGGCCACGGGTACTTCGACCTGGGCGCGTACGACGCCTACCTGGCGGGGCGCCTGGAAGACTATGAGTACCCGGCGGAGAAGGTGGCCGAGGCCCTGGCCCGGCTGCCCAAGGTGGGCGCATGAGCCGGCCGGGGCCCGGGAACGGAGGTAGCAACGTGTCGCAGTCTGTGCGCAAGGCCGAGCAGTCCTTCCACGAACTGCTGCCGCACCCCACCCGCGACGGGCAGGGCGCCGCCAGCCGGCCCGGGGGCGAGCCCCAGCCGGACCCCGTCATCGCGGCCGTGGATCCCGAGGTGGCCGAGGCCATCCTGCTGGAGCTGCGCCGCCAGGAGGAGCGCCTGGAGCTCATCGCCTCCGAGAACTACGCCAGCCCCGCGGTCATGCGGGCCCAGGGCTGCGTCATGACCAACAAGTACGCCGAGGGCCTGCCCGGCCGGCGCTACTACGGCGGCTGCGAGTACGTGGACATCG
>DATCLL010000190.1:0-3421 GCA_036563935.1 Limnochordales bacterium
GTGCGGTGCCGGCAAGGGCGTCAATGCCCAGGCTGGTGAGCATCGGGACCCACCCCACCACGAGCCTGTACGGAACCTACGGGGTCGGGCTGTCGGGATTTCTGACGCGCCAGTTGGGCATCGAGGTGCGGCACCTGCCCACCAACGGCCCGGTGGTGTGGGTGCCCATGATGGAGCGGGGCGAGGTGGACCTGGGGATCGCCAACGCCTACGACGTCCAGACCGCGTACCTGGGCACCCAGGACTTTGAGCCCCTGTCCCGGGGCCGCGGGTTTGCCTTGCGGCTGGTGGCCAACACTGCCCCCAACATCATCGGGGTGCTGGTGCCCGGGGACTCGGGCATCCGCACGGGGCAGGATCTTCGGGGCAGGCGCTACGTGCTCACCGTGACGGGCAGCGGAGGCATCACCATGCAGGCCAGGGGGTTTTTGGCCAACTTCGGTCTGAGCCCCAGCGATGTGGTAGCGGTTTCCGTTCCCAGTATCGGAGCGGCGCTGCAGGCGGTGATGGAGGGGCGGGCCGACGCCACCTCCATCTCCATCGACGTACCGGCCATCCGGGAACTGCAGGCCCGCAGGGGAGCCCTGTTCCTGGCGGCCCAGACGTCCCCCGAGGCGGTGGAGGCGTTCCGTCAGTTCTTCCCGCCCGCCTACCCGCTGGAGGTGAACCCGGACCCCCCTCTGCCCGGCGTGCGGCCGGGCACGCCCCTCATAGCCTACGACACGTACCTGGTGGCCAGGGCCGACCTGGCGGACGAGGTGGTCTACCGGGTTCTGCAGGCTTTATGGGAGAAGGGCTCGGAGCTGGTGGCCGTCCATCCCCGTTTTCGGGACTGGCGGCGGGAGGAGTTCCTGACCGCGCGCGCCCTCGTTCCCTATCACCCAGGGGCGGTGCGGTTCTTCCGGGAGCGGGGCCTGTGGACCTCCCAGTTCGACGAGCTGCAGGCCCGGCTGCTGCGCCAGCGGCAAGGCTAGCCGCCTCCGGGCGGCACGGATTCCTGGCCGGTGCGCCGTCTGGCCTGTGGGGCCGGATGTTCCGGGGAGCGTGTTGTCATGGACGCCCAGGATAGCCCGCGCTTCCGGCGCCTGCGTGGCCCGGCCGCCGTGCTGGCTCGCGGGCTGGCGCTGGCGGTGTGTGGCCTGGCGCTGGCGTACGTGTTTGACGTGACCAGTTACCTGCGGTGGACCCTCTACGCCGAGCAGTACCTGGCATGGATACTGGCGGTCACCCTCGCCCTGGCGTTTCTGCTGGTTCCCCACCGCCGGGGAGCCCTGGCCGGGGTGCCCTGGTTTGACTGGGTGGCAGCTGTGGCCTCGCTGGCGGTGGGAGGGTACGTGGGTGCCCGCTACGAGCAGGTCGCGCTGCGCACGGGGCTGGCCGATCCGGGCCTGGCCGCCCTGAGCGGGGCCGGGGTGCTGCTGCTGCTGGAGGCGGTGCGGCGGCTGTTCGGGCTGGGGCTTTTGGTGCCCATGGTGGCCTTCATCCTGTATGCGCGCTTCGGCTCGCTGATGCCGGGCCCGCTGGCCACCCGTCCCGCCAGCTGGGAGCGGGTGGTGGTGCAGCTCTTCGTGGGTTCGGACGGGGTCTTCGGGATCGCGCTGCGCACCGTGGCGTTGGTGGTCTTCGCCTACGTGCTGTTCGGCAAGGTGTTCGTCTCCCTGGGCGGCGGGGAACTGCTCAGCAGCCTGGCCGAGCGGGTGATGGGGCGCTACCGGGGAGGTCCTGCCAAGGTGGCCGTCATCAGCAGCGCCTTCTTCGGCATGCTTTCGGGCAGCCCGGTGGCGAACGTGGTGGGCACGGGGGCCTTCACCATCCCGCTGATGAAGCGGGTGGGCTATCCGGCGGACTTCGCGGCCGGGGTCGAGGCGGTGGCATCCACCGGCGGGTTGCTGACGCCGCCCGTGATGGGCGCGGCGGCCTTCATCATGGCGGACTTCTTGGGCGTGGGGTACAGCCGGGTGGCCCTGGCCGCGGTGGTGCCGGCGGTCCTGTACTACCTGGCCCTTCTGGCCCAGGTGGACCTGCGGGCGGCCCGGCTGGGGCTGCGGGGGCTGGACGTGCCCCGGGCGCCGCTGGGGGAATTGGCCCGGCGCAGCTGGCCGTACCTGGTCTCCTTCGGCGTGCTGCTGGCAGGGCTGTTCTACCTGTTCGCCCGGCCGGAAAAAGCGGCGCTGTACGCGGCGGCCGCGCTGGTGGCGTGCGCGGCGGCCGTGCCCGCCATGCGGGCACGGCTGTCAAAGGCCCTGGTGTGGATGGAAGAGCTGGGGCGGGAGGTGCTGGACGTCATCCTGGTGGCCGCGGCCGCGGGCCTCATCGTCGGCAGCGTGGCTTTCACGGGGCTGGGCGTCACGCTGTCCCGGGTGCTGGTGGAGCTTGCCGAGGGCAACGTGTGGGCCCTGCTGGCCGCGACGGCTCTCGCCAGCATCGTGCTGGGGATGGGGCTTCCGGTCACGGTCTGCTACATCCTTCTGGCGGTGCTGGCGGCACCGGCCCTGGTGTCGGCAGGGATCGAGCCGATGGCGGCCCACATGTTCCTGCTGTACTACGGTGCCGTCTCCTTCATCACCCCGCCCGTCTGCACCGCCGCCTACGCGGCCGCCTCCATCGCGGGGACGTCCATGGTCCGGGTAGGGCTGCAGGCCATCAAGTTGGGCATTGTGGCCTACGTGGTGCCCTTTGCCTTCGTCCTCCACCCCGAGATGCTGACCTTCCAGACATGGTGGCGGGTGCTGGCCGACGTCCCGCTGGTAGCGGCAGGGGCGCTGCTGCTGGCGGCCGGCCTGGAAGGGCACCTGCTGGGCAGGCTGGGCCCTGCGCGGCGTGCCGCGCTTATCGTCCTGGGCACGGTCGCGCTGGTTCATCCGGCCCTGTGGGTGAAGTTGGTGGCCGCCTGCCTGGGCGCCGTGGCGGGCGCCCTGGAGCGGAGGGCTGGCCGGCTGGGATGGGCGCTGTTGGCCACGGGCAAGACGGCCACGGGGGACGGTTGAGGAGGCCGAGGGGCCCCGGCCGGGGCGCGCGGCGGGGCGCCGGGGGGCTGCAGGCCGGTGGACGTGCTGGAGAGCTTGCTCATCGGGGTCTCCTACGGGTGGGTGCTGTTCCTGGTGGCCGTGGGGCTGTCGGTCATCTTCGGCCTCATGGGGTTTGTGAACCTGGCCAGCGGCTCCTTTTACATCTTGGGAGCGTACGTGGCCATCTCCGTTGCCCGGGCCACGGGCAGCTTTGGCGCGGCGCTGGCGGCGGGTGGAGCGGCCACGGCGGTGCTGGGCGTGGCCATGGAGAAGGCCTTTCTCAAGCGCCTGCACGGGAAGCTGCTGGAACAGGTACTGCTGACCCTGGGGATCGCGTACGTGGTGCAGGACATGGCCCGGTGGCTGTGGGGAGCCCAGCCCATGGCCCTGCCGCCTCCGCCGGGGCTGGACGG
>DATCLL010000191.1:0-3954 GCA_036563935.1 Limnochordales bacterium
GCACCAGGGCCTGGCGCAGGCTGGCGGCCAGCTCCCGCACGGCCTGCTCGGGGGACCGGTCCGCGGCGCCGCCCTGCGGCCGGGCGTTGCGGTACGCCTGCACGAAGGCCGTGCCCACCACCACGCCGTCGGCCTGACGCAGGGCGGCGGCCTGCTCGGGGCTGCTGACCCCGAAACCCAGGGCCACGGGCAGGGCGCTAACCTCCCGCAGCGCCCGCCACAGCTGCAGGGCCTCCGGCGAAAGCTCGCCGGCCGGCCCCGTCACGCCGGTGCGGGTGACCGCGTAGATGAACCCGTCGGAGCCAGCGGCGATCTCCTGCAGCCTGCCGGCGCTGGTGGGAGCCGCCAGGGCCACCCAGGCCCGCTGGCGGCGCCGCAGGGCCTGCACCAGGGCCTCGCTTTCCTCCACGGGCAGGTCGGGGACGATGAGCCCCAGCACCTGGTGCTGCTCCATGAGGGCGGCCAGACGCTCTTCTCCCATCTGCAGGAGGGGGTTGTAGTAGCTCATCAGCACCGTGGGCACGCCGGTGCGCCGGTACACCTCTCCCGCCAGCTCCACGGCGGCTTTCAGGGTGGCGCCGGACTGCAGGGCCACCGCCGCCGCCTCCTGCAGCACCGGCCCGTCGGCCACGGGATCCGAGAAGGGAACCCCCACTTCCACCACGTCGCACCCGCCCTCGGCCAGGGCCAGCAGGGCCTGGCGGGAGCGAGGGCCGTCGGGGAAGTAGGCCGGCCAGTAGCCCACCAGGGCTGCCCTGCCCTCCCGGTGGGCCCGGGCAAAGGCGCCCGCCAGCATGCGGCCGGCCTCGGTGCGGGCCTGTTGCTGGAGCTTTCCGGCGGGGCCCGGTGCCTGTGACACAGCTTCTGCCATGGAAGTAGCCGCCTCCTGCGCGGGAGTACCTACCGGCCTCTCCCCGGCGGGTGGTGCAGGCCCGGTGCCTGCGGGGCGCCGGCAGGCCCGTCCTGCTCCCACAGCCCCAGGGCCCGGGAGGCCACCTCCACGTCCTTGTCACCCCTGCCGGACAGGCAGACCAGGATGGCCGCCTGCGGGCCCAGCCTCCTTCCCAGCTCCAGCGCCGCCGCCACCGCGTGGGCGCTTTCCAGGGCCGGCAGGATGCCCTCGGTGCGGGCCAGCAGGGCGAAGGCCTCCAGGGCGGCTTCGTCGGTGACGCAGGTGTAGCGGGCCCGGCCTTGTTCCTTCAGGAAGCTGTGCTCCGGCCCCACCCCGAGGTAGTCCAGCCCGGCGGAGATGGAGTGGGTGGGCGCCACCTGCCCGTCCTCATCCTGCAGCAGGTAGCTTTTCGCCCCGTGCAGCACCCCCACCCGCCCGTGGCACAGGGTGGCCGCGTGCTGGCCGGGGCCGGCCCCGGTTCCCCCCGCCTCCACCCCCAGCAGGCCCACCTGGGGGTCGTGGAGAAAGCCGCGGAAAATCCCGATGCTGTTGCTGCCCCCGCCCACGCAGGCCACCACCCAGTCGGGCAGCCGTTCCTCCCGCGCCAGGAACTGGCGGCGGGCCTCCCAGCCCACCACCGACTGGAAGTCGCCCACCATCCAGGGGTAGGGGTGCGGCCCCACCACGGAGCCCAGCACGTAGTGGCTGTCCCGCACCGTGCGAACCCACTCCCGGATGGCCTCGTCGGTGGCCTCCTTCAGGGTTCCCGAGCCGACGGGCACCGGACGCACCTCGGCCCCCAAAAGCCGCATGCGCACCACGTTCAGGTGCTGGCGGGCCATGTCCTGGGAGCCCATGAAGACGGTGCAGGCCAGGCCGAACCGGGCGGCCACCGTGGCCGTGGCCACACCGTGCTGGCCCGCTCCGGTCTCGGCGATGAGGCGCTTTTTGCCCATGCGCAGCGCCAGCAGGGCCTGCCCCACGGTGTTGTTGATCTTGTGCGCGCCGGTGTGGGCCAGATCCTCCCGCTTGAGGTAGATGCGGGCCCCGCCGGCCTGCTGCTCCAGGCGCTGCGCCCGGTACAGCGGCGTGGGCCTGCCCGCATACTCCCGCAACAGCCCGTAGAACTGCTCCCAGAACCCGGCCTCGTGACGGGCCTGGCGGTAGGCCCGCTCCAGCTCCTCCAGCGCGCTCATGAGGGTCTCGGGAACAAAGCGCCCGCCGAAGGGGCCGAAGTACCCCCGCCCGTCGGGAACCCCCTGCAGGGGCGGGCAGGGGCGGAAGGCTTCGCGCCACTCGCCCGCCTCGGCAAAACCCCCCTGCGGGCCGGCTGGCAGCGCCGCGCTGCCCGCCGCCCGGGGCCTGTCGTCATGTTCCATGCTCGTTCTCCCACTCCCGCACGGCCTGCACGAACGCCCGGATACGGCCCGGATCCTTCACCCCCGGGCAGCCGGGTACCTCCAGCGCGGAGCTGGCGTCCACCCCCCACGGCCGGGCGTGGTCCAGGTAGGAGGCCACGTTGTCCGGGGAGAGCCCGCCCGCCAGGACCACCGGCGCGTGCGCCGAAAGCCGCCGGACCCACCAGGCCGCCCAGGCCACGGGATGGCTCAGGCCGGTGCCGCCCTGACGGCGCCCGCTTCGGCGGTCCAGCAAAAAGGCCCGGGGAGGCCCGCAGCTATCGGGCTCCCAACCCAGGGGCTGCTCGCCTTCGGGAAGGGCGAAATCGTGCGTCGCCGGTGCCTGCTGCCCCTGCTCGGCGGGCCACAGCACCCGGATGCAGGGAAAGCCCGCCCGCTCCAACGACCAGCGGGTGCGGCCGCTTTGCTGTCCGTGCAGCTGCACCAGGTCCACCCCGACCGCCCGCGCCGCGGAAAGCAGCAGGCCGGCATCGGTCTGGGTGAACACGCCCACCACCGCCACGCCCGGCGCCAGGGCCCGGGCGTGGGAGGCCAGCTTCCGGGCGTGGTCAGGGGTCACGTACCGGGGGCTTTCGGGGGCCATCACCAGGCCCACCGCATCGGCCCCTGCCGCCACGGCCGCCTCGACGTCCTGCAGCCGGGTAAGCCCGCACACCTTCACCCAAACGGGCACGCAGCCCACCCCCGGTCACGACGCCGCCGCGGCATCGACGCCCTCCGTCTCCGGCTGACCCGTCATCACCGCCCGCAGGAAAGCCCGGGGATCGGAGCAGCGCATGAGCGCCTCTCCCACCAGCACCCCCACGGCGCCCTGGGCCAGGGCCTGGCGCACCTCCTGGGGCCGGCGATACCCGCTTTCGGCCACCACGGGCACGCGGGCGGGCACCGCCGGCAAAAGGCGGGCCACCCGTGCCGGGTCCACCTGAAACGTGGTGAGGTCCCGGTTGTTGATGCCCACCAGGTCCGGCTCTGCGGCCAGCGCGGCCGAAAGCTCCTGCTCGTCGTGCACCTCCACCAGCACCTCCAGGCCCAGCCGGCGGGCCTGCCCGGCAAGGCGCACCAGGGCCTGCGGGGAGAGGACCGCTGCGATGAGCAGCACGGCCCGGGCCCCTGCGGCGCAGGCCAGCTCCAGCTGCAGGGGGTGGACCACCACGTCCTTGAACAGCACGGGCAGGCCGCTGGCCTGCACGGCCCGGCACACATCCTGGGGGCTTCCCCCGAAAAACTCCTCCTCGGCCAGCACGGAAAGGCAGCACGCTCCCGCCTGCCGGTACAGCCTGGCCTGGCCGGCCGCGTCGGCCTCCGGCCGGATGGCGCCGGCCGACGGGGAGCGCCGCTTCACCTCGGCGATGACGGGAACCGCCCCCTCCAGCGGGCCGTCGGGAGCAGGCCGCGGCCGCCGCCCGCCTTCCTGTCCAGAAGCCAGCCCGGCTTGCGCCGCCCAGGCCTCCCTGGCGCGGCGCAGGGCCTCTACGAATCCCCCAGGACCGCTGCGGGCGCCGGCCACCTCCGGGGAGGAAGCCGCCTGCCGCTGCAGCTGGTCCAGGGCTGCCTGCCCCCCGGACCCGGTCACCCACGCCAGCCGGCGCTGCGCGATGGTCAGGAGGTGGCCCCGCAGCTTTGGGTGGAAAAGCTCCTCCATCA
>DATCLL010000192.1:0-8124 GCA_036563935.1 Limnochordales bacterium
GGTCCTGCAGCTCTCCAGACCGTTCAGGTGCCGCAAGACTCACTCCCCCTAAACAATCGGGCACTGGCTGGTGGGATGGCGGGATGGCTGCAGGGGCAGGCCTGCTTCGGGGCGACCAGGCACAGGCGCCCGGCGGGCTGCCCGGTCCCTGCGGCCAGGGGGTGCTGGTGGTGGCGGGAAGGCCCGCGGACGGCGCGCTGGCCCGGTGGGTGGCGGGATGGCTGGCGCGGTACTGGACGGCCCACGGGCTTCGGGTGGCCTGGCGGGACGCCCGGGCACAACGGGCCGTCCCGCCCGGCCGGCTGGCGGCCCGGCCGCTGGACTGGATGGCTGGAGCCTGCCGGCAGTTCCACTTCGCGGTGGCGTGGACGGTGCAGGGCCGCCGCGCGGGGCGGACGTCTTGGCCGGCGGGCCCCGGGCCAAGCGGCGTCGCCACCCGTACGGTTTACGTGCGCATGCACGAAGGGGAAAACCCGTGGGCTTGGGCCGCCGGGGCTTGCAGCGAGTGCCTTCTGGTGGTGCAGGCCCTGCGGGCGGGCCCGTTCACCGGCTGCGAGCCGGCGTGGCTTGCCCGATGCGGGCGGCCGGTCTTCGAGGGCGCCCTCAGCGACGCCCTGGGCCGCCTGGCCTGCCAGCTGCTGGTGCCGGCAGGCGCGGGGGCAGGGGCAGCGGCCGCGGTCAGAGGGCCAGCTTCACCGTGCCCTTCTTGAGGCAGCGGGTGCAGACGTATGCCCGCTCGGGCCGGCCGTCCACCACGATGCGGCGGCGCTGCAAATTGGGCAGCCAGCGCCGGTGGGTGTGGCGGTTGGACTTGCTCACGTTGAAGCCGGTCATGGGACCCTTGCCGCAAATCCGGCAGACTCTGGCCATGCGCCGTCACTCCCGTAGCCGCTGCGCGCCGCCTGGTCAGGGGGGCCTGTCACGGCTGCCCCCTGCCGGCGCGACCGCGCCGCATTGTACCACCGGGCGCCCGGCACGGCAACGGCCCGGCCGCAGGGATTTGCGTGGCGGGCGATGAAGTTCGGGGCAGTACCTGTCGACCGCCAGACCCGTTTGGCTACAGGCGCAGGCCATGGGGTGCAACCGGCCCAGCGTGGACGGCAGGGCGTTTGCGGCATGGCTGAAAGCGGCCAGCCGGGCCCTCGGCCGCCACCGCAAGCGCATCGACGCGCTGAACGTCTTTCCCGTCCCCGACGGGGACACCGGAACCAACCTGTGGATGACCCTGACGGCCAGCTACCGCCAGGCCCGCTCGGCCCTGCCGGGTCCGCTGCCGGCCGTCGGCCGTGCGGCCGCGCAGGGGGCGCTGTTGGGTGCCCGGGGCAACTCCGGGGTGATCTTCTCCCAGCTTCTGTCGGGGTTCGTCCAGCACGTGCACGAGCACGGCGACCCCGCAGAGCTGGACGGCGCCGGACTGGCCCGGGCCTTGGGGCGCGCTGCGGAGCAGGCGTACCGGGCGGTGCCCGAACCTGTGGAGGGCACCATGCTGACGGTGGCCCGGGAAGCCGCCTCGGCGGCCATGCAGCGGGCCGCAGCAGGGCACGCTGAGGTCCGGGAGGTTCTGCTGGCAGCCCTGGCTGCTGCCCAGCGGGCGCTGTGGAACACGCCCTCCCAGTTGCCCCAGCTGGCGCAGGCGGGGGTGGTGGACGCGGGCGGCCTGGGATTGGTGCTGGTGCTGGGCTGCGCCTGCGGGCAAGGCGGCCAGGAGGCCGTCGGGTGCGGGTGGGGGCTTGCGGCGGCCGTGGCAGCAGGCGATGCGGCAACGGCGCAGGTGGCCGACGGGGCAGGCAGGCCCGCCATCCAGCCCGCATCCCTGGAGCGGCCGTACTGCACCGAGTTCGTGGTGCAGGGCGAGCACATCCCCCTGCAACGCCTGCGGCGCAGGCTGGCCGGCCTGGGGGACTGCGTGCTGGTGGTGGGGGACTCGCAGCGGGCCCGCTGCCACCTCCACACGGCCCGCCCGGGCCGGGCGTTGGAGGCGGCGCTGCCCTTCGGGCAGCTGTTGGCCGTCTCGGTGACCAACATGCAGGAGCAAAACCGCCGGGCCGCCGGCGTCCGCCCCCGCAGGCCGAGGTCGGGAGCCGACCTGCGGTGAGGGTGGTGGCAGGCCAGGCCCGGGGCCGTCGGCTCCACGTTCCCCGCCTGCCGGGGCTGCGGCCCACTTCCGACCGGGTGCGCCAGGCCCTCATGGACATCCTGCGGCCCTGGCTGGAAGGGTGCTCGTGGCTGGACCTGTTTGCGGGGTGCGGGGCAGTGGGCATCGAGGCGCTGAGCCGGGGAGCCCGCAGGGCGGTCTTCGTGGAGCGGCATCCCGTGGCGTGCCGGGCGGTGCTGGCCAACCTGCAGGCCACCGGCCTGCAGGAGCGGGCCGTGCTGCGGTGCGAGCCGGTGGAGCAGGCCCTGGACCTCCTGGCCCGACAGGGAGAGCGCTTCGACGTCATCTTTGCCGACCCACCGTACGACCAGCTGGAAAGCCTGGCCCGGTGGGACGGCAGGGTGCTGGCCGAGTTGCTCGAAGGAAGGGGCGTGGTGGCATTGGAGCATTCGGCGCGCCATTCGCCCCCCGGCTGGCAGAGCCTGCGGCGGGTGCGGGAAAGCCGGTACGGGGAAAGCGCGGTCAGCTTCTACGTGCGGGAGCAGGAGCCTTCGCCGTGGCCGTAGCCGTCTATCCGGGAAGTTTCGACCCGGTCACCTACGGGCACCTGGACATCATCGCCCGTGCGTCGGCCATCTTCGACCGGCTGCTGGTGGCGGTGCTGGAGAACCCCTCCAAGACGCCCCTCTTCTCCACCCAGGAGCGCCTGGAGATGCTGGCGGAGGCCTGCCGTCCCCTGCCCAACGTGCAGTGCGAGGCCTTCTCCGGGTTGGTGGTGGACTACGCGCGCGCCCGGGGGGCGAGGGTGCTGGTGCGGGGGCTTCGAGCCGTCTCCGACTTTGAGTACGAGTTCGTGATGGCCACCATGAACCGCCACCTGAACGCGGAGGTGGACACGGTCTTCATCATGACCTCCAGCGAGTACGCCTTCATCAGCTCCAGCCTGGTCAAGGAGGTGGCCCGCTTCGGCGGCGACGTGGAGCGCTGGGTTCCGGCGGGCGTGGCCCGCCGCCTGAAAGAACGCCTGGCCGCCTCGGGCGGCCGGCTGCAGCCGTGGCAGGGACGGGAGGCGGCTCCGTGAACGATACCAAGGCGGTCACCCTGGTGATGCTCATCGAGCGCCTGGAGCGGCTCATCCTGCAATCGCCGCCCGTTCCCCTGGGAGGCCGGGTGATGGTCCGGCTGGAGGAGGCCCAGCAGCTTCTGCAGCGCATCCGCGAAGCGTTGCCCCAGGCCCTGCAGGAGGCGGCCGAGGTCCTGCAGCAGCGGGAGCGGCTGCTGCAGGAGGGGCAGGCCCGGGCCGAACGGCTGGTGCTGGAGGCAGAGCAGTACGCCAGCAAGCTGGTCAGCGACAGCGAGGTGCTACGCCAGGCCCGCGAGCAGGGGGAGCGGCTTTTGGAGGAGTACCGGCGCCAGGCGGCGGAGCTGGAGGCAGGGGCCAACGAGTACGCGGACTCGGTGTTGATGATGGTGGAGCAGGCGCTGCAGCGCAGCCTGGCCGAGATCCAGCGGCACCTGCTGCAGGTGCAGAAGGGTCGGGAGGAGCTGGCACGCCGCCTGCAGGAGTACGCGTCCTCCCGCCACGAGGTGGCCGCCGGGGCCGAGGACGAGGAGGCCTCCCCGTCGGCCTGACGGCTCCCTGTGCCGTGGCCTTCGGCCTCACCGCCACCTGCCCCCACGCGGCCGCAGGGCAGTGGCCAGGCCGGCGCAGGCGGCGGCCAGCCCCAGCGCCAGGCTCACCCCCAAAGCCCACCGGGCATGCCACACCACCACCGCGCCCCACGGCGCCTGCGGGGGGCTGACCCAGGCCAGGCTGGCCAGGGTGGGCCCCAGGCCCAGCTGCAGCAGCACCACGGTGACCAAGGCCGCCAGAAGGCCGTGCCACAGCCGGGCGCGCACGTAGGGGCCCAGGCGCATGCCGGTGCCCTGCACCACGGCGGCCACCTGGGCATGGACGGACAGGCCCGACCAGCCGATGATGAAGCTGGCCATGGCGGCCCTGTGCACCAGGGAGGCCTGGGCGGAAGAGGATGCCTGGGTGCCGTTGGTGATCTCCCACAGCCCCCGCACCAGCGGGGGGCCCAGGTCGGGGGAGAGGCCCAGCTGCCGGAACAGCCATCCCGCTGCCCGCGCCGCCACCGGGGCCACCCCGACCAGCTGCAGCACCTCCAGCAGCACCGAAAACAGGATGATGGTGCCCCCGATGAGGAGCATGCTGCTCATGGCGTGCTGGATGGCGGCACCCACCACCGCCCCAAAGGGCCGGCCGTCTTCCCGCCGGGCCCGGGCCATGGCGGTCACGGCCCGCGCCCACACGGACCCCGATGCCCCTCCCACCGGGGGGGTCATGGGCGCCTGGCGGTCGTGGCGGGCCATCATGAGCCCCACCAGGAAGACGGCCAGGTAGTGGGCCACGCTGAGGGTGGCGCCCAGCTCGGGCAGGCGGAAGAACCCCGCCGCCACCACCCCGGCCATGAAGAGGGGATCTGCGGTGTTGGCCAGGGAGACCAGGCGCTCTCCCTCCACGGGGTTCAGCAGGCGGTCCCGGCACAGCCGCGCCGTGATGACGGCTCCCAGAGGGTAGCCCGAGACCAGCCCCATGGCCAGGGCAAACCCGCCCGCGCCGGGTATGTTGAAGAGGGGGCGCATGAGGGGCTCCAGCAGGACGGCCAGGAAGTGGATGACGCCGTAGGCGGCCAGGATCTCCGAGAGGGCGAAGAAGGGCATGAGGGCAGGCAGCACGGCCTCCAGCCACAGCCGCAGCCCGAACAGGCTGGCCCGGAAGGACCCCTCGGCGGCCGCCACCACCATGGCGGCCAGCAGGACCAGGGCCAGGGCGGGCAGGTAGACGGCGGACAGCTCCTTGGGGGGCCGCCAGCGTGCGGGCATGGGCGGGTTACCACTCCTCCCCGGCTCCAGGCCATCTATACGGCCGGGCAGGCCACCCTATCCGGACGGGCCGGCGCCTGGCCCGCAGGGCAGGCTGGTTGACCCTTCCTGAGCGGGCCACTATAATGGGCGGGGTGTCGGGTGGACATGGTGGTGGACGTCAGTCCCATCAAGGAGCAGAAAGGGGCCTCCCTCCGGGTGGATGGGGTGAGCCCCTGCCCGCACCTGGAGGTGGAAGGCGGGGCGGTGGAGGGGTGCTCCCCGGTGCGGGTGCGGGGGCAGGTCACCCGCACGGGCAAGGGGTACCTGGTGGAGCTGCACCTGACCGCCCGGGTGCGGCTGGAGTGCACCCGATGCCTGGCACCCTTCGTGTTCTTGCTGGAGCGGGACGTTCAGGAGATGTTTTACCCCGAGGCGCTGCGGGGCCAGGTGAGCGAGGAGGCAGACGTGGTCTCCTACTTCGCGGGGGATACCCTGGACCTGAGCGAGCCCATCCGGGAAAACCTGCAGCTGGCCCTGCCCATGAAGCGACTGTGCCGGGAGGCGTGCCGGGGCCTGTGCCCGGTGTGCGGCCGGAACCGCAACGAGGGCGACTGCGGTTGCCGGCCGCAACTGGTAGACCCCCGGTGGTCGGCCCTGGCCCGGTGGCTGGCAGCGGCGCAACAGTCCGGGGCGGACGGAAAGGAACGATGACCAGGTGGCCAATCCCAAGCGGCGCTTTTCCAAGGCCCGCACCCGAACTCGCCGGTCCCACTGGCGGCTGGAGCTGCCCAACCTTTCTCCATGCCCTCGCTGCCACCGGCTGCGGCTGCCGCACCACGTGTGCCCGCACTGCGGCACGTACCGCAACCGCCAGTACCTGAAGCCGGCGGAGCAAAGCTGACCGAGCCAGGCGGGCGGCCCCAGGGCGCCCGCCTTTTGCGGGCAACCTTATGACCAGGTCCTATGACGGGGTGATAGACCAGCGGCTGCTGCGCCTGCAGCAGCTGCTGAAGGAAGATCCCCTGCAGACGGACCGGCAGCTGGCCCGCCAGCTGGGGGTGAGCGTTCCCACGGTGCGCCTGGACCGGGCTCGGCTGGGCATTCCCCAGCTGCGGGAGCGGGCTCGCCAGCTGGCGCGCCAGGCGGTCTCCCAGCCCCGCTCCCTGCTGGCCGACGAAGTGGTGGGCGAGCTTCTGGAGCTGGAGCTGGGCCGCGGGGGGCTGTCCCTGCTGCGCACCGACGAGCGCATGGCCTTCGCCCGCACGGGCATCGTGCGGGGGCACTTCCTGTTTGCGCAGGCCAACTCCCTGGCCGTAGCGTGCGTGAACGCGGACATGGCCCTCACGGGTTCGGCCCGGCTTCGCTTCGTGCGGCCGGTGCGGGTGGGGGAAAGCGTGCTGGCCAGGGCCGAGGTGGTGCGCCAGCGCCAGGGTCACTGGGTGGTGCGGGTACGCAGCCGGGTGCAGGGTGAGGAGGTCTTGCGGGCGCTCCTGGTCATCGCGGCGGCGGGCGGCCTTTCCAGCGGGCAGGCTCCCCCGCCAGTTGCATCCCGTTCCCAGGGGGAGGCCGGGTAGGCTTGATGGGGCAAGGGCAAGGGCGAGCAGTGGGCGTGTGGGGTACCGGGTCGGCGGTGCCCCAGCGGGTTCTCACCAACCAGGACCTGGAGAAGCTGGTGGAGACCAACGACGAGTGGATCCGCACCCGCACCGGCATCCGGGAGCGGCGCATCGCCGATGAGGCGACGGCCAGCTCGGACCTGGCGGTGCAGGCGGCTCGGGGCGCGCTGGAGATGGCCGGGGTTGCCCCGGAGGACCTGGATCTGGTGGTGGTGGCCACCGTCACCCCGGACATGGCCTTCCCCTCCACCGCCTGCCTGGTTCAGCACCGCCTGGGGGCCCGCCGCAGCGCGGCCTTCGACCTGGCGGCTGCCTGCTCGGGGTTCCTGTACGGGTTGGAGGTGGCGGCCTCCCTTCTGGCGGGCGGCCAGTACCGGCTGGCCCTGGTGGTGGGTGTGGATTGCCTGAGCAAGATCACCGACTACACGGACCGCTCCACCTGTGTGCTGTTCGGCGACGGCGCAGGCGCGGCGGTGCTGGGGCCCGTGCGGGAAGGGTACGGCCTTCTGGCCTCGTACCTGGGCGCCGACGGGGCGTACGGGGAGCTGCTGTGCCTGCCGGGCGGGGGCTCCCGCCACCCGGCCTCGCCCCGCACGCTGGCGGAGCGGCTGCACTACATCCGCATGGAAGGCAACGAGGTGTTCCGGCTGGCCGTGCGCACCATGGGCGAGGCGGCCGAGCAGGTGCTGAGCCGGGCCGGCCTGACGGCGCAGGAGGTGGACTGGTTTATCCCCCACCAGGCCAACATCCGCATCATCCAGGCGGCCGCCCGCCGGCTGGCCATCGACGACGCCCGTATCGTGGTGAACATCGACCGCTACGGCAACACCTCGGCCGGCTCCATCGGGCTGGCCCTGGACGAGGCCGTGCGGGACGGGCGCATCCGGGAAGGGCAGCGGCTGCTCATGGTGGCCTTCGGCGGGGGCCTCACGTGGGGCGCCAGCGTGCTGCGGTGGGGAGGGCGGGTGTAGCCCGTGGGCGGCGAAAGCTCTTACGCGGTGCTCTTTCCGGGGCAGGGTTCCCAGGCGGTGGGGATGGCAGGCGAGCTGGCCAGGGCGTTCCCCCAGGCCCGGCGGGCCCTGGAGCTGGCCGAGCAGGCCGTTCCCGGGCTGGTGGAACTGATGCAGAAGGGGCCGGAAGACGAGCTTCGCCGCACCTCCAACGCGCAGCCGGCGCTGCTGGCGGCGGGGCTTGCCTGCTGGTGGGTGTGGCAGGAGCTGTGCCGCCGTCCGCCGGCCGCCCTGGCGGGCCACTCCCTGGGCGAGTACACGGCGCTGGCAGCCGCGCAGGCGCTGGCGGCGGAGGATGCCCTGCGGGCGGTGCGGCTGCGGGGAGAGTTGATGGAACAGGCCATGGAGCCGGGCAAGGGCGGCATGGCTGCCGTCATGGGGCTGCAGGACGAGGACGTGGTGCAGCTGTGCCAGCAGGCCTGCCAGAACCTGGGTGAGCCCGCCGCGGTGGTCGCGGCCAACTTCAACGCGCCGGGCCAGGTGGTGGTATCGGGCACCAGCCAGGGGCTGCAGGAGGTGCAGAGCCTGGTGC
>DATCLL010000193.1:0-3045 GCA_036563935.1 Limnochordales bacterium
CTCCGGCAGGTGAAGGGCCTCGGCCCCCGCACGGAGCAGGCTATCCTGGAGGGAATCCAGCAGTGGCGACAGCGCCAGGGCGAGATCTCCCTGGCCCACCTTCTGGCAGCCGGCGAGCAGGTGGCCAGGGCGCTGCAGGCCGTGGAGGGCGTGGGCCGGGTGGTGCTGGCGGGGTCTGTGCGGCGCGCCCAGGAGACCGGGACTGACGTGGACCTGGTGGTGGAGCTCCTCTCCCCGGCCCGGGCGCTGGAGGGCCTGCGTGGCCTGGGGCAGCCCGATCCGGGCGAATGGCCCGGAACGTGGCGACTGCGCTCCAGTGGGCCGGGCGGGGTACCCGTGGACCTGTGGCTGGTACAGCCCGAGCGCTTTTGGGCTCTGGTGTGGTTCGCCACCGGGTCTGCCCGCCACGTGGAGGCGGTGCAGCAGCGCCTGCAGCAGGCCGGCCTGCGATGGGAGAGGGGGCTGGTGGTGGGCCCGGACGGGCAGGGTCGCCCGCTGCAGGACGAGAGCGAGCTTTACCGGTGGTGCGGTCTGCCGTGGATCGCCCCGGAGCTGCGCTGGGGCGAAGACGAGCTGGAGCTGGCCGACAGGCACCTTCTGCCCGACCGTCTCCTTGAGCCCGAGGACCTGCGGGGAGAGCTTCACGTGCACACCGAGGCCAGCGATGGCGCTGCCAGCGCGCTGGAGATGGTAGAGGCGGCGCTGGCCCGGGGGCTGGAGTACGTGGCCGTCACGGACCACTCGGGCTCGCTGGCGGTGGCCCACGGGCTTTCCGTGGAGCGCCTGAAGCAGCAGCAACAGATGCTGCGCGAGCTGGACAGCCGCATGAGGGCCCGCCGCGGGGAGTCGGACGGCAAAGCGGGCCGCATCCGGGTGCTGGCCGGTGCCGAGGTGGACATCCTCCCCGAAGGCGACCTGGACTACCCTCCGGAAGTGCTGGCCTCTCTGGATGTGGTCATCGCTTCGGTGCACACCCACTTCCGCCAGGAACGCCAGCACATGACCCGGCGGCTTGTGCGGGCCTGCGAGGAGCCTCACGTGCACGTGCTGGCCCATCCCACAGGACGGCTGCTGGGTCGGCGCAGCGCCTACGACGTGGACCTGGAGGTGCTGCTCCGGGCGGCTGCCCGCACCGGCACGGCCCTGGAGATCAACGGAAGCCCCGACCGCCTGGACCTGGAGGCCCGTTGGGCCCGGCAGGCCCGCCGGCAGGGGGTCCGGCTGGTGGTGAGCAGTGACGCCCACTCGCCCGCCCAGCTGGCCTTTGCCCGCTACGGCGTTCTGGTGGCCCGCCGGGCAGGACTGGGTCCCCAGGACGTGCTCAATACCCTGCCGGCAGAACACCTGCTGGAGGAATTGCACCGCAAAGGTAAGCCGGGGCGCTGATTTCCCTGGGGGCTTGCGCACCGCCGCGCCATACTAAGCCCGGCCTCCGGCATGCACAGGGACCGTTGGACGGCGGAGGCCGGGGGGCGCAAGGGGCGCGATGCGGGCAGCATCCAGGTGGGCAAGCCGGCTGGCAAAAGCCCTGGCGGCGGCAGCGGCCGTCGCCTGTGGGTTGGGCCTGCAAGGCCACACGGACGGGCACGCCCGGGCGGCTCCGCCGGCAAATCCCTCCGGTCATCGGGCACCCCTGCAGGCGGCCCGGGACGAAAGGCCGGGTCTGTACCGCATGCTTTCCCCCCAGGGCCAGGAGCTTCTGGTTACGGGCATCCCGCTGCAGGTGGGTGACCGGTTCCTGGCACCGGACAACCAGTTCTACCAGGTGGTGAGGGTGGACCGGGATGTCGCGTACACCCGGTCGCTGGGTCGGCGCACCCTCACTTCCTCCGTGCCTTCCCTGATGGCTGCCGGCCCTGCCCGGCCGCCCTCGCCCCTGGCGCTGTACCACACCCACAGTGACGAGGCCTACCTGCCCACGTCGGGGGCCACCAACGTTCCCTGGAACGGGGATATCTTCCAGGTGGGCCGGGCTATGAGCCTGCTGTGGCGTCGGGTGGGGGTGCCCGTGCTGCACTCGTACCGCCGCCACGACCCGCATGACGGGGAGGCGTACCTGCGTTCCCGCCGGACCGCCGTTCAGCTGTTGCGCCGGCGGCCGGCGGCGCTGTTCGACGTTCACCGGGACACGCCGCCGGCCTGGGTGTACCGCCGGGTGGTGGACGGCCAGCGGCTGGCCTCAGTGCTGCTGGTCATCGGCCGGCAGAACCCCACCATGTGGGCCAACGAGGCCTTTGCCTTCTCCATCAAGGGCTACGCGGACGGGGTGTACCCGGCCCTCATCCGGGGGATCCTGTATGCCGCTGCCGATTACAACCAGGACCTCCACCCCCGCTCCCTTCTGGTGGAGGTAGGCTCCACCTACAACAGCCTGGACGAGGCGCTGGTGGGCGCCCGCTTCTTTGCGGCCGTGGTTCCCGCGGTGCTCTTTGGGGTGCGGGTGGACCCCCGCATGCCCCCGGTGCCGCCCCAGAACCGCCAGGCTGCCCCCTCCCGGCGGGGCTGGCAGGGCGTGCTGGCGGTGCTGTCGGTGCTTGTGGCGGGAGCCTCGCTGTTCGTGCTGGCCAACGAGCGGGCCTATGAGGCGGCCGGCCGCCTGGGGCTGCGGCTGCGCCGGCTGGCCGGCGAGCTTGCCCGTCGGCTGCCCGGGCGGGGGGGCGGTCGCTGACCGCCCCGGCCAGTGGAGGTTTTCCAGTGGAAGGTTCCGGCCGGACGGCCTGCCGGCTGCCCAGCGGCGGCGGGCACGGCCATCGGCTGCCACCGGCTCCTGCAGTTCCCCGGGGCGGGCCGGCAGGCGCCCGGGCCTGACCCCTCGAACCTGCCCGCCATGCACCCCCGTTCCCTCATCCGTGGCAGACGGCCGTTTGGGGCGCTGTGCGCGGTGGACTGGACGGCCGTAGCCGTGCTTTTGCTGGTGTGGTTTTTCTCCCGCCAGGGAACGGCTCCGCCGCAAGCTCCCCCGGGGCAGCCGCCGGGAGAAGGGCCGGCCGACCAGACCCGTCCCGGGCCGGTGGTGCTGGTTCCCCGGGCGCCGGGTCAGTACCT
>DATCLL010000194.1:0-9367 GCA_036563935.1 Limnochordales bacterium
CTGAGAGCCGCCTGGGAACTGGCCGTGGCACTGGCCCGGGCTGCCAGCCGGACCCTTCCCCCGCACGAGGGCATCGTTCCCGCCTGGAACCCCCGGCCTGCCGTGCAGTCCCAGCAGGCAGCCCCGGGCGGGGTGGCAGGAGAGGAACCGTGGTGGCGCCACTACCCGCTGCCGCCGGGGATGGCGGAACTGGTGCAGGCGGCCGCCGGCGGGCCGGCGCCAGGCCAGCAGGGCGGGCAGGCGCCGCTGCCCGGGTCGGCACAGGGCGTCTTCTTGCCCGCGGTGGACTGGGAGGACTTTCGCCACGAGCAGACCGTGGTGGCCCGGTTGGCTGCGGAGTTTTGCCGGGGCCGCATGAGCCTGGAGCAGTTCGTGGAGCAGGCCGGGCGGTGACGGCGGCCCGGGAGGTGGGGACGGTGCGAAGGGGCGCAGGGTCGCGGCGTGGGGTAGACACTATTGCCACAGGAACATCTGACCGCAGAGAGGATTTCCGCCTCACCTGGTGAAACCGCTTCCTGGATTCACCACCCTCCCGAACGGGATACGGGACGGCGGGCGATGCTGCATGTGGGGCGGGGCCCGAGGCACGTGGTGTGGCTGTGCTGGGGGGTAGACCACTTCGCGGCGGTGGCCACGGGATGGCTGGCCCGCAGCCTGCAGCGGGGCCGGCCGGGCGCGGTGGCGGCCGCGGAGTCGGAGCTGGCAGCGGCGCGGGCGGTGGGTTCGGCCCGCCAGGAGGGCGGGAAGGCCTGGCAGGAGATGGCTCTGGACGGCATGCGGCGGGATGTGGCGCAGGCGCTGGCTTCCGCCTGCCCGGGTGGCCTTTGGGTGGTGAAGGTGCCGCTGGGAAACCTGGCAGGGGAGCCGGCGGCAGGACCTTCGGGGTCGGGAGGCGGCGGGCAAGAGCTGGGCGAGCTGGAACAGGCGCTGGATGCTGCGGCCCGGGCCTGCGGGGCCGTGCTGGTGTGCGTGTATGACTCCGAGCTTCTGGCGGCCATGCCCGATGCCCGGGCATCCGGGGTGGTGGAAGAGCTGGGGCGCTGGCATTCCCACGCGGTGGTGGGCGGCCGGCTGCAGCGGCTGCACCGCCTGGGGCTGGCAGCGCCGCCTGCACCGGGGCGTGCAGGGTTAGCGTGTTGCACGGCGGGCCACGGCCTCACCGTCGGGACGAAGCGCCGCTCGCCGCCTGGTGGTAGACGGCCACAGTCCTCTCGGCCATCCGGCGGGCGGTAAAGTGCTCCAGGTAGCGGCGGCGGGCTGCCTCGCCCAGGCGCCGGCGCAGCTCCGCATCCGCCATGACCCGCCGCAGGGCCCGGGCCAGGGCCTCCACGTCCCCGGGGGGAACCAGCAGGCCGCTTTCGCCGTCCTTCACGGCCTCCGGAATGCCCCCCGCGCGGGTGCTGACGATGGCCTTTCCTGCTCCCAGTGCCTCCAGAATGGTCAGCGGAAAGGCCTCGTCCCGGGAGGCCAGGCAGAACACGTCGGCACACGCCAGAAGGCGGGCCGCGCCGGCCACGGGGCCGGCCAGGTGCACCCGCTCGCTCAGGACGGAAGAGGACCGGATCCGCCGTTCTAGGGACTCCTTAAGCGGCCCCGAGCCCACGATCACCAGCCGCGCCCCAGGAAACTCCGGCGCCACCCGCTCGAAGGCCTCAACCAGCTCCCGCATCCCCTTCTGCTCCACCAGCCGCCCCACGCTGAGCAGCCGGGGTGAGCCGGGGCCGAACGGCCACGGCTGGGACGCCTGGCCGAGGGGATCCGGGATGCCGTTGGGGATCACCTGCACCTGCTCCGGTGCCACGCCCGCCGCCACCAGCCGCCGGGCCTCCTGGTGGGAAACGGCCACCACCGGGGTGCGGGTGCGGCGAAGCGCCCAGCCTGCCACCCGATAGCTCCAGGTGGCGCCGGAACCGAAGTAGCCGTGGCTGGTGAAGACGAAGGCCGCCCGCGGCCCCCCGCTGCCCCGGCCGCCAAGCCAGCGGCGGGCCAGCAGCAAAAGCTCGGCGGAACCGTGTACGTGCACGACCCCTGGCCGGCCGTCCTCCCACAGGCGCAGAACCCGGTCGGCCACCTCCCGGAAGCTGCGAAGCCCCGCAATCCACCGCCCCGTGGGGTCCACGAAGGTCAGCACCCTGGCCCCGGCAGCCTCCAGCTCCCGGCGCAACGGCCCGTCCGGCGCCACCACCAGCGGGGGCCTGCCCCACAGGATGCTTTGCACCAGGTGCAGCACGTGGTACTCGGTGCCGCCCAGGCCCAGGTACGGCACCACCATCACCGCCTGCCCGGGCCAGCGGGCCTGCGCCCCTTCGGACACCCCCATCGCCCCCAGGAAAGCGCTCGGGTCCAGGCGCAAGCCCCGGGCGGCCGGTGCCGGATGCGGCTGCGGCCGCCCGGGGCCACGCATGGGCCGCCAGGGGGTTCGGCCTGATCTGCCCGTTTCCTACGCCGGACAGGCAGGCCTCAGCGCATCCCTACCACACCCTCAGCCCCGGCACGGGGTTGAAGCGGGCCACCAGCGCGGCCACCGACGGCACATAGGCCACCGCGGTGATGACCACCGCCGCGCCCACCCACACCCGCCACCGCTCGAACAGCTCCGGTGCGCGCTCGGGCCCCGACAGCGCCTCTGCCTCGGGCACCTGCACCCGGGCGGGCTCCCGGGAGGCCCAGATGGTCATGGCCATCTGGAGCAGGTACAGCACCAGGCTTACCGCCAGGACGCTGCCGCCCACGGCCACCATAAGCGCCGCCGGCCGCCACTCAGGATGCAGGGCCAGGTAGGCCGCCGAGCCCAGCATGGTGCGGCGAGGCGCTCCCAGCAGCCCCAGCCAGTGCAGCCCACGGCTGAACACCAGCATGCCCGCAAACCACGTCCAGGCCTGTGCTAGCGCCACCCGGTCGCTCCACAGGCGCCGTCCCGTCAGGTACGGGATGAGCCAGTAGCTGATACCCATGAAGGTGAGGGTGACCCCGGAGCCTACCGTCAGGTGGAAGTGCCCGGGAACCCAGGCGGTGTTGTGCACCACCAGGTTCAGGTTGTAGGAGGCGTTCACCAGGCCGCTGATGCCGCCCAGGGCGAACAGGCCCATGGCCAGCAGCTGCGCGGCCACCGACGGGTCACCCCAGGGCAGGCGGAAGATCCAGCCCAGATAGCCCCTGCCGCCCCGGGCCCGCCCGGCCGTCTCCAGGGAGGCCACCACGGTGAAGGCGGTCATGGCGCTGGGGAAGAAGACCAGGAACGTCAGCACGCCGTGCAGCAGCTTCCAGGCCGGCGAGATGCCCGGATCGGCGAACTGGTGGTGGAATCCCACGGGCACCGACAGGGGGATGAACAGCAAAAGCGCCAGCCGTGCCAGGGGGTCCGAGAACAGCCGCCCGCCGGCCTGGGCCGGCACCATGGAGTACCAGCTCAGATAAGCCGGCAGCAGCCAGAAGTAGACGATGGGGTGGCCCGTGAACCAGAAGAAGGCCCGGGCCAGCAGGGGGTCGGTGCCCCCCACCAGGCCCAGCGCCATGGGGATGAGCTGGAACAGGAACTCCACCGCGATGCCCAGCGTCGCGATGTCCCACATGATGAGGGTGACCATGGCGGCAAAGGCACCCAGGGGCGTGCGCTCAGACGGGTGCTCGCGCCGCCAGGCCCGCCACGTGCCGATGACGTTGGCGGAGACCAGCCAGGTCCCCACCACCACCAGCGTCAGCCCGATGTAGTAGGCGGGGTGGGCCTGGAGGGGAGGATAGGAGGTGAACAGCACCGTGGCGTTGTTGGTGAGAAGGGCCCACCCCGCCAGAGCTACTCCCACCACCATCAGCCAGAAGGCCAGCCACCCCAGCTTCAGGCTGTAGAGGGGCGTGCGCAGGGTGCTGGCCGTGGCGAACTGGAGAAAGCCGCAGATGAAGAACGTGGTCCACACCAGCACGTTCAAGACGCCGTGGATGCTCAGTCCCTGGTAGTACGACTTGAGAAACGGCAGGTAGCGGTACAGGTTCACGCCCGCATGCTCCAGGGCCTGGAACGGGCCCATGAGGGTTCCCAGGGCCAGCGCCAGCAGCGCCACGTATATGTGCCAGGCGATAAGCCGCCGTTCTGCCGCCTCAGCCAGCGGCTGGCCCGCCACGGAGGACGCGTTGGCCGGAAGCGTCGTCAAAGGGAGTTCACCACCTTCGGCGCAGGCTCTTGCGAGGCCCTGGCCTGGCCGGGGCCTTCCACGATGATCCGCCCGTACATGAGGTGGTGGTTGATGCCGCAGTACTCGTGGCAGAGGAACACGTAGGTGCCGGGTTGCCGGAAGGTGTGGGTCACCTCGGACACCTGGCCGGGGATGACCATGGCGTTGACGTTGGTGCCCTGGATGCGGAAGCCGTGGATGACGTCGCGGCTGGTGATGGCAAAGCGCACCGTGGAGCCGACCGGCACCCGGATCTCGTTGGGACTGTACGCCCAGATGTGCGCGATGAGGTACGCCTCGTACTGCCCCGGTGCCACCTGCCGCACCCCGGGGCGGTCAAAGGGAGGGGTGCGGTCCAGCTGGTCCGGCCGCACCTGGCCGGCTACCCCCGGTAGGGTGATGCCCAGCCCGAAGGCCGCCACGACCACCGCCAGGAACAGGACGGCCAGGGTGGCTCCCGAGAGGATCATCCACCGCCGTTCGTAGACGTCGACCTCCACGCGCTCACCTCCTCAGCAGCAGGGTCCAGTACATGTACCCCCACATGACGGCGATCAATCCCAGGTACAGCAGCGTCACGGCCACCGCCCCTACCGGCTGGAAGGCCGGCTCTTCCCGGGGCGGGCTCTCGGCGGCGCCGGGCCGGCTCCCCCGGGATAGCGCCTGGGCGGGAGAGAGGGGTGCCGGCGTTTGGCCGGGTCCGGGCATGGGTGTCGCCCCCTTTCCGGGACAAGACGGGCCTGACCGGCCTGACCGTCTCCCGGTCCATTGCACCACAGGGCGTCTTCACGAACCACGCGCGAATGCCCCGGCCCGGAGGTCCTCCCGGCGGGGGGCAGGACGGGGTACGGCCGACCAGGGGACGTGTCCTGGGAAGGAGGACCGTTGCAACGCGGAAAAGGGACAGATGTCCTTAGGCAGCCGGCAGGGCAGCCACGGCATCCTCAAAGCAGCTTCAAGAGAGAAGCCCGTGGCGGGCTGCCACGGCTGCGGCCTGCGCCCGGTTGCGTGCGTGCAGCTTCTCCAGAACCCGCCGCAGGTGGGTTTTCACCGTGCTGGGGGCCAGTTGCAGGCGTTGGGCAATGGCGGCGGTGGTGAGGCCCTGCGCCGCCAGGCGGAGCACCTCGACCTCCCGGGAGGTGAGGGAGACCGGCCGGGCGCCCTGCGCCGCCTCGGCCTTCGCGGCAGGGCCCGATCGGCTCAGTTCCTGCAGCACACGGGCTGCCAGGGCCGGCGGCAGTACTGCCTCCCCCTGGGCGGCTGCCCGCACGGCCCGCAGAAGCTCGCTTTCCGTAGCCGACTTGAGGAGGTACCCCCGGGCGCCCGCCCGGATGGCGCCGAAGAGATCCTCGTCCTCATCGGAAACCGTCAGCACCAGGATGGCTGTGGGACAGCGCTGTTGAATGGCCGCGCAGGCGGCGATGCCCCCCAGGCCCGGCATCTTCAAATCCAGCAGCAGCACATCGGGCCGCAGTTCGCAGGCCATCTCCACCGCCTGCCGCCCGTCCGAAGCTTCCCCCACCACGGCCATGTCGGGCTGCTCTTCCAGGATGCGGCGCAGGCCCGACCGGAACAGGGAGTGGTCGTCCACCACCAGCACCCGGATGCGGCCGGGGCTTGCGCCACCCAGGCCTGCGGCAGTGGGCTGTCCGCCGGCGCCCGTCACCGGCCGCCACCCCGGCCCCGCAGCCGCCGGCTCGCCGGCACCCGCACCCGCACGCAGGTGCCCGAGCCGGGCGCGGAGTGAATGGAGAGGGTCGCTCCCAGCGCGGCGGCCCTCTCCGCCATGGTGCAGAGGCCCACGCCGCCCCGAGCCCGGGCCGTTTGGACGTCGAAGCCCGGGCCGTCGTCCTGCACCACCAGCTCCAGGCCGTCGGGCCCCTCGGCCAGCTCCACCTCCACGTGGCCCGGTCGTCCATGCTTGCAGGCGTTGGTGATGGCCTCGTGGGCGATGCGCAGGAGTTCCAGCTGGGTGTCGCCGTCCACGCGGATGGGGCGCCCTCTGCCCGACCGCGTGTCCGCCCCTTCCCGCCGCACCCGGAACGCCACTCCCACACCCCACCGGTGGCCGAGCTGGCGGCTCAAGGCCGCCAGGGCCTGGTCCAGGCTTTCGTGCAGCCGGGCGCTGGCCCGCAGGCCGTCGATGGCCTGCCTGACCTGCTCGTATGCCTCGCCTACCAGTTGCGCCCACCGGGCCAGCTCGGCGGGGGCCTGGCCGGCAGGCCCGCCATCGGCCAGCCGGGCGGTGCGCTCGGCCTGGAGCTTCAGGAAGGCCAGCGTCTGGGCCAACCCGTCGTGGAGCTCCCGGGACAGCCTCAGCCTCTCCTGCGCCCGGGCTGTTTCCCCTGCCCGGCCGGCCACCCGCGCCAGGCGCAGCAGCAACCCCAGGTGTCGGCCCAGGGTGTCCAGGTCCATCCAGAGCGCCGCGCCGGCCGTGGCCTGTCCGTCCCAGCCCAGCGCGAGCCAGGCTTTTCGGGAAGGGCCCGTGGGCACGGGAACCACCGCCACCCGCTCAAGGGGCCCGCCGGCGGGCCGGGGGATGCGCCCGATGGCCGAGTCTTTAGCTGCCGCGGCCTGTCGCAGCTGGCGGGCTGCCCCGGCCCCGACTCCCGGCCGGCGGTAGGCGACGGTCCGCCACGTGCCGGGACGCACCTCCCAGCGCAGCACCGCTGCTGGCGCGCTGCACGCCTCGGCCACCAGCGCCAGCGCCGCCCGCAGCCAGCGGGCTGCGGTGCCGCCGTGGCCAACATCCCGGGCTGCACGAGCCCGTGCGCCCGCCACCCTGGAACCCTGCAGCCGGGCCTGCAGCTGCGCAGCCCGCAGGGCAGGCCCCAGCTGGGCCGCCAGCAGCAGCAGGGCCTGCAAGGCCTCCGGCGCCAGGTGCTGGCCGGGCTCCAAATACGCGCCGATGACGGCCTGCCGCGCGCCCTGCACGTCCACCGGCAGGCAGACCACCGCCTCCGCTTCCGGGCGGCAGCCGCCCTGCTGCAGGGGGGCAAGGAGGGGACAGTCCTGCTCCAGCCGGGCGGTCAGCGAGTGGCACCGCAGGCAGGCTTCGCCGCGGCCTGCCTGCTCCACGAAGGCGTGCAGGCGCTGCTGGGCCGGGGCTGTCAGGCCCCACGTGCAGGCCAGCGTCGGGGCCCGGGACTCCGGGTCGAAGGCCACCACGGCGCAGGCCCGGGTACCCGTCAACTCCGGCACCGAGCTGGCAGCCGCCTGCAGAACTTCCCGGTCGTCACGGGCCGCAGCCAGCCGGGCGGCCACCCTGCGCAGCGCCGCCAGCCGGCTTTCCGCAGGGCCCGTCACAGGTTCGGCGGGTGCGCCAAGGCCGGTAACCGGTGCCGTGGGACATCCTCCCGCCCTTTACTCTAGGGATCGCCGGAGCCCGGGTCAACGCGGGCGATGGCCAGCAACGGCTCCAGGGAATGGATGACCCGCTCCGGCGCCGGGCCGTGGTAGGGGGCCTCCGGCGCTGCCACCTGGCCCGGGTACGCAGGCCGGCGCAGTAGTATGGCACGCATGCCCACGGCGGCAGCCCCCGCCACGTCCGCGTGGGGGTTGTCCCCCACGTACAGGGCCTGGGCAGGGCTCACCTGCAGCTCCTGCAGGCTGCGCAAAAACAGCTCCGGGTGGGGCTTGATGCGCCCCACCTCCGACGAGAGCACCACGCTGTCAAAGTAGCCGGCCAGGCCCAGCATGTGCAGGTGTTCCCGCACGATGGGCCCGCTCAGCCAGATGTTGGAGATGAGCCCCAGGCGGATTCCCGCGGCGCGCAGCCGGGACAGCACCGGGTGGACGTCGTCGAAGACCCGCCGCACGGCCAGGCGGGGGCCGCACCAGGCCCGTTCCAGGCGGTCCACCACCTCCGGGGCGAGGTGGCGGTATCCCAGCTCCGCCAGGGCCTGCTCCAGGCAGCGACGGGCCTGTACCTCCTCCAACCGGGGCGTGGCCTCCCGGTGGGCCTGCTCCACCACCCGGCGGAAGACCTCCAGGAACTCCCCCACCTCGGGGGCCGGCCGCAAAAGCCGCCGGGCCGCCTCCACCAGCGCCCTGGCGCTGAGGCGGTCCACCTCCTCCCAGGAACCCACGGGAAACGCCACCAGGGTGTCGCCCACGTCGAAAACCACGGCCCGGGCGCCGTCGGCCGGCCGGCCTGGCTTTTGGGTCAACGCCTCAACCGTCCCCTCTCGGGCGGGCCACCCGCTGCACCTGCTGGGCCGGGACGCCCCATACCCGGGCAGGGGCCGACTGCAGCACCGACGGATCGCCCAGCAGCGTGACGGCAAACCGCTCGGGGTCGAAGTGCCGCCGGATGGCGGCCTGCACCTCTTCCTGCCGCAGCTGCGCGGCCCGCACCGGGAAGAGGGAGACCCACTCCAGGCCCCGGCCCTGCCAGATGGCGTCGCTGATGGCCTGGGCCAGGTCCGCGGCCGTCTCCAGGCGCATGGGGTAGCTGCCCACGTAAAAGCCCCTGGCGTCCTCCAGTTCCTGCTGGGTTATCCCATCCCGGTAGAAACGGGCCAGCTCCGCCTGCAGCACCTCCAGGGCCTTCCACACCTGGTCGTTGCGGGTGTACGTGGAAAGCACCCAGTGGGAACCGAACCGGTAGCCGCTGTAGTAGCTGTGCACGTCGTAGGTGGAGCCCAGCTGCACCCGCATGACGTCCATGAGCCGGGAGGCGAAGGCGCCGCCTCCCAGGATGTAGTTGTACACCCGCACGGCCAGCCAGTCGTCGGCGGTCACGGGCGGCCCCGGCTGGCGCAGCTCCACCCGCACCTGGGTCTGGCCGGGCCATTCCACGAACTGCACCCGGCTGCCCTCCAGCCGGGCAGGGGGTATCAGGCCCGCCGCACCCTGCGGGGAAGGGGGCCCGCCCTGGGCCGAGGGCCCCTCCCATCCCCCCAGGTGGCGCCGCACCAGATCCAGCACCCGGTCGGGCTCCACGTCGCCCGCCACCACCAGCAGGGCTCCCCGCGGGGTGTAGTGGCGGGCGTGAAAAGCCACCAGGTCCTCTCTACGCACCGCCATGGCCGGGCCAGGGTCGGGCAGCCTGCCCAGCGGGTGGCCGGGTCCGTACAGCAGGTGGTCGGCGTAACGGGCGGCCAGCTCGCCGGGGTCGTCAAAGGCCTGCCGGGCTTGCGCCACCCACCGGGGCCGCATGCGCTCCAGCTCCCCGGCCGCAAAGGCCGGCTGGGTCA
>DATCLL010000195.1:0-6713 GCA_036563935.1 Limnochordales bacterium
GCCAGGAGCTCGTCGTACATGCCCGTGCCGGGCCCTCCCGGGCCGCCCAGCCCGAAGGCGGCCTGGTTGTACCAGCGCACGCCCCGGATGTAGGCCCGCATGAAGCGCACCGCTGCCTCCCGGCGCTGGCGGAACCTGTCCGAGTAAAACACTCCCGTCACCTGGTAGGGAAGCAGGTCCCCGGCCCAGAACACCACCTTGCCCCAGCCCTCTTCCTCCGCGTTGGCCCCCCACGGAGGGGACACCAGCGCCGCATCCACCGTTCCCTGGCGCACCGCCTGCAGCATCACGGAGATGTCCCGCAGGGGCACCAGCTCCACGTCCTTCAGGGACAGGCCGTTGAGTTCCAGGATCCGCCCGATCTGGTAGTGGTAGGTAGACCCCAGCTCCGTGATGCCGATGCGAGTTCCCCGCAGGTCTTTCACCGTGCGCAGTCCGGCCTCGTAGCGCTGGCGGGTGGTCACAAGGGAATTGAGGCGGTAGCCGGGCCGCTCGGAGCCGCGGTCTGCCACCAGGATGAGGCGGGCTCCCTGGGCAATGCTGTTGAACAGTGCCCCGGTGATGCCCGTGGCCCCCACGTCCAGCTGGTTGGCCGCCACCGCCACGGCGATGGGGGAGGCGGCCGAAAACCACTGGATGCGCACGTCCAGCCCCTCGTCCTGGAAGTACTTCTTCTCCATGGCCACGAAGATGGGCGCCCCGCCGATGAGCTTCAGGGTGCCCAGGCTCACCGGCTCTGCGGCCCGCACCGAGGTTCCCACCGCCACCCCCAACGCCGCCCCCAACACGGCCCCTGCCAGCAGGTGCGTCACCCGTCGGCCTATCACGATCGGATGTTCTCCTTTCCTGCCATGCTGCGCCCGCGGCCCTCCCGGGACGGCAGGCATGGTTCGAAGGTGTCCGGATGATTCCTGCCCGCTGGCCGCCCGGCATGGCCCTGTCGATGTGTAAAATAAGCGGGAGGTACTTTGCTTTGCCCAGTCGCACAGCGGCCTGCCAGGGGGGAGCGGCGTCGCAGGGGTGCGTCGCACGAGGATATCCGGGCCACGAAGCCTGCGAGGCAAGTTTCTGGCATACGGCGCGCTGGTGACCCTTCCTGCCAGCCTCCTGGCAGGGTGGCTGATGCTGCTCGTCGCTCACCGGGGCGGCGGCCACGTGGTGGTCTACCAGCAGGCGGTCATCGGCGCGCTGGTGATGGTGCTGCTGGTACCGCTGTGGATGTTCCTGAACCGGCACGTGCTGCGCCCGCTGCAGCAGGTGGTGGAGGCAGACCGCCGCCCGGGCCTGGCCGACCTGCAGGGACGCCTCATCGATGAGCAGCGCATTCCCGACCACGAGGTGGGCGACGTCATCCGCAGCCGAAACCAGTTGCTGCGGCAGATCGACGAGGTGCAGTCCCAGTTCCGCCGCAACCTCAAGCACCTGGGGGCGCTGAGCAGCGCTGCGGTGAGGCTTTTGGAAGCGGGGGAGCTGCAGGGCTTCCTGGAGCAGGTCCTGGACCGGGTGATGGACGCGGTGGGGGCCGACGCTGCGGAGGTAAGCCTGTTTCAGCCCACCCAGGGCCAGTTCGTGACCCGGGTGCGCCGGACCCGGGCAGAGCGCCCCTTTTCCGAATCCCACCCTGAACCCGAGCCCGGCTGCCCGTGCCGCCAGGTGCTCGACTCCCGGCAGCCCTATGTGGCCAACGGCCTGCCCGCGGGGCTGGGACCGCATGGGTGCCGGCTGGACGGGTTCCAGGCGTACCTGGGGGTGCCCCTTTTGTGCTCGGACCGGGCCCTGGGGGTGCTGGCGGCCATGCGACGACACCACCCCTTCGCGCCGGCGGAGACGGACACGCTCATGGCCATCGGCTACCTGGTGGCGCTGGCCCTGGAGCATGCGCGCCTTCACGAGGCCACCCTGCAACTGGCCATTACCGACGAACTCACGGGGCTGTACACCCGCCGGTACTTCTTCGAGCGGCTGGAGGAGGAGGCGCGGCGAGCCCGGCGGCTGCAGCGGCCGTTCTCCGTCATCATGCTGGACCTGGACCGGTTCAAGGAGTGCAACGACCGCTTCGGCCATCTGGCCGGCGACGAGGTTCTGCGCCAGGTGGGGCGGCGCCTGGCGGCGGTGGTGCGCCAGTCCGACGTGGTGGCCCGCTATGGGGGCGATGAGTTCGTGGTGCTGCTGCCGGAGACGGGCAAGGAGGAGGCTGGAGCCGTGGCCCGCCGGCTGTGCCAGTGCCTGGCGTTCCAGTGCGAAACCCAGGCCACGTGGCCCCACCCTGTGGACATCACCGCCAGCCTGGGAGTGGCCAGCTTCCCCGAGGATGCCGACACGCCCCACGGGCTTCTGGCCCGGGCCGATACGGCGCTGTACGAGGCCAAGTCGCGGGGAGGTTCGTCGGTGTGCGTGTACGGCATGCAGGCGGCTGGATGCCCACGGCGCGGCGGCGTCGAGCACCCGCCCGAGCCCGCACCCCAGGCAGGTTCCCCTGGAAACCTGCCCTAATGGGCAGCCCGGCGGCCGCCACAGGCGTGGCAGGGCTGGCGGCTGCGCAGTCGAACTCTGCCCCCGCCGGCGGTCCGGCCGGCGGAAGGGGGCCCGCCTTGGAAGTCTCGCTCTTCATCGGGTGCATCAACGACGTCTTCTACCCCCGTGTGGGAACCGCCGCGGTCAAGGTGCTGCGGGAACTGGGGGTGCGGGTGCATTTCCCCGAAGACCAGAGCTGTTGCGGGCAGGCCCACTTCAACAGCGGCTACTGGGACGAAGCCGCCCGCCTGGCCCGGCACTTCTGCCGTGTGTTCGGCGCCGGCCTGCCGGTGGTGACCCCGGCGGGTTCCTGCGCGGCCATGGTGAACGAGGTGTACGGGCAGCTGCTGGGCGAAGGCCGCAGAACCCTCCCGGTTCCCCGGGTGTGGGAGTTTTCCGAGTTTTTGGTGGCCCGCATGGGCGTGGACCGCTGGGAGGGCTATTTCCCCGCCCGGGCCGTGCTCCACGTCTCCTGCCACACCCTGCGGTGGGTGCCCCAGGGGGCCCGGGCGGCGAAAACGCTTCTGGAAAGCGTGAAAGGGCTTTCCATGGAGCCCTTTGCCGACTGGGACCGCTGCTGCGGGTTCGGCGGGACCTTCGCCGTCAAGGCCCCCGAGCTGTCCGTCGCGCTGGCCGACGAGAAGCTGGACCGGATGATGGCGGCCGGTGCGCAGCTGGTCATCAGTTCCGACACCTCCTGCCTGATGCACCTCATGGGACGGGCCCGAAGGCGAGGGCTTCCACTGCGGTTTGCTCACGTGGCCGAGGTGCTGGCGGAGGCCCGCGGGCTTCTGGCGCCGCAGGCGGAAGGCGCCGAGCGGGCACCGAAGGCTGCGGCGCTCCCGGGCAGCCAGGGCACAAGGCCCCTCCGCACGAGGAAGGAGGCAGCTTCGTGACCAACGACGCGGCGGGCACCCCGCCCACCTTCGCCCGGCGCGCGGCGGCCGCAGTGCAGGACCGTCGGCTGCGGGAGGCGGTCCGCGTCGCCACAGAGCGGACGGTCCAGCTGCGCCGGCAGGCCGTAGACGAACTGGCCGAGATGGCGCAGCAGGGCTGGGCCCGGGAAGGTTTCGAGGAGCTTCGGCGGCAGGCCCGGGCCATCAAGCAGGCGGTGGTGGAGCACCTGGACCGGTTCCTGGAGCAGGCCTGCCAGGCCATCGAGGCTGCCGGAGGGCGGGTCTGGCACGCCTCCGACGCGGCCGAGGTGGGGCGGCTGGCCGTACAGCTGGCGCGCCGGCACGGGGTTCGCCTGGCCGTGAAGTCCAAATCCATGGCCACCGAGGAGGTGCACCTGAACCGGGCCCTGGAGCAGGCGGGGGTTCAGGTGGTGGAGACGGACCTGGGGGAGTTCATCCTGCAGCTGGCGCAGGACACCCCCTCCCACCTGGTCATGCCCGTCATGCACAAAAGCCGCCAGGAGATCGCGGAGCTGTTCAGCCGGCTGGCCGGGCGGGCCGTCTCCACCCGAACGGAGGAGCTCACGGCCGTGGCCCGGGAGTACCTGCGGGAAAAGTTCCTGGCAGCGGAGATGGGCATCAGCGGGGCCAATTTCGTGGTGGCCGAGACGGGAACCCTGGTGCTGGTCACCAACGAGGGCAACGGCCGCATGGTCACCTCGCTGCCCCGGGTGCACCTGGCCGTGGTGGGCGTGGAGAAGCTGGTTCCCCGGCTGGAAGACCTGCCGGTGTTCCTGCAGCTTCTGGCGCGCAGCGCCACCGGCCAGAAGCTCACCGTCTACACCCACCTCATCACCGGGCCCCGAAGGCCCCAGGAGCCGGACGGGCCGCAGGAGCTTCACGTCATCTTCCTGGACAACGGGCGAAGGCGCCTGCGCAGCGGGCCGTACCGGGAGATCCTGCACTGCATCCGCTGCGGGGCCTGCCTCAACCACTGCCCCGTCTACCAGCAGGTGGGCGGCCAGACGTACGGCGCCGTCTACAGCGGGCCCATGGGGGTGGTGCTCACCCCCCAGCTGCTGGGCATGGAGGGATGGTGGTCCCTGCCCGCCGAGGCCTGCACCCTGTGCGGCGCCTGCACCGAGGTGTGCCCCGTGGGCATCCCGCTGCACCACCTCATCGCCCTGGAGCGGCGGCAGATGGTGGCGAACCAAATGGATCGTAGCGGACTGGGCGCCCCGCTGCGGTGGGCCGAGCGTGCCTGGCGCACGGGACGGGGCTTTTCGGCCACCGTGCGGCTGGCCCGGGGGGCGTGGAAGCTGGCCGCCCGCCTTGGGGCAGGGGCACCGGGCCCAGGGCCCGGGCGGCTTTGGCCCGAGCCGCTTCGCCGCTGGGCGCGGGATCGGGAGCTTCCGCAGCCGGCCCCGCAGAGCTTTCGGGAGCTTTGGGCCAGGGAACTGAAAGACGGCCCGCCCGTCTCGCCCGCCGCCACGCCTGCGCCGGGCGAGACGGAGAAGGCAGCGGGGTCCACCGAACCTTCCCCGACGGCGCCCCGGCCACCATCGCCCGGGCCCCAGCAGCTACGGGCACGCCTGGCCCGGGAGCTGGCCCGCCTGGGAGCCGAACTGCAGGTGGCGGAGGAGGTCGAGCAAGCCGCCCGGCACATCGCCCGCCTTGCCCGGGAAGGCGGGCGGGGCGACGGCTCCGTGGTGCTGTGGGAGGACCCGTGGCTTGCCTCCCTGGGGCTGCGCCAGGCCCTGGAGCAGGCAGGGATAGTGGTGCACGGGCCCGATGCCCCCCGGCAGGCCCTCGCGGCCGCCTCCGTGGGGGTCACCGGCGCCGTGGCAGCCGTTGCGGCCACCGGCTCGGTCCTGCTTTGCTCGGGGCCGGGGCAGGCCCGTTCCACCAGCCTGCTGCCGTGGGTTCACGTGGCCGTGGTGCCCCAGGCAGCCCTGGTGGCCACCCTGGAGGAAGCCTTTGCCCGCCTGCCCCGGCCCCTGCCCTCGTCGGCGGTGTTCGTCACCGGGCCCAGCCGCAGCGCCGACATCGAAAACGACCTCTCCGTGGGCGTGCACGGCCCGGGCCGCGTCAGCGTGGTGGTGATGCTAGGCGCCGGGGGCGACCTGTAGCACCACCTTGCCGCGGCCGTGGCCGCTGTCCAGCCGCTCGTGGGCCCGGCGCACCTGGTCCAGGGGTAGCACCTGGTCGATGAGGGGCCGCACCTGACCCCGCTCCAGCAGGGGCGTCATCTCCTCCAGGCGCCGGCGCTCCCGGGTGAGGAAGATCCCGTGGATGGCCAGGTTGTTGCGGTAGGCCAGGGTCAGATCCCCCCGGATGCCCAGGATGGAGGCCAGCCTCCCGAAGGGCCGCACCGCCCGCAGGCTGCGGGCCAGGGTCTCCCCGCCCACCGTGTCGAAGACGGCATCCACCCCGCGCCCGCCGGTCTCCCGCAGCGCCACCTCCGCCGGGTCCTCCCGGGTGTAGTCGATGGCCACGTCCGCGCCCAGTTCCTTCAACGTGGCCTGGTTGGCCGGCCCCGCCGTGGCCAGCACCCGGGCTCCCGCCACCCGGGCGAACTGCACGGCGAAGGAACCCACCCCGCCGGCACCCCCGTGGATGAGGATGGTCTCTCCGGGCTGCACCCGCAGCCGCCGCACCACCGCCTCCCAGGCCGTGCCGCCTGCCAGGGGCACCGCGGCGGCTTCCACGTGGGACAGGCCGCGGGGCTTGCGGGCCACGATGGCCGCGGGAACCACCTCGTACTCCGCATAGCTGCCCCAGCGGTTCCCGAAGATCTCGGGCGTGTAGAACACCTCGTCGCCTGGCTGAAAGTCGCTGACGCCAGGCCCCACCTGCTCCACCACACCCGACACGTCGTAGCCCAGCACGGCCGGCAGCGGGATACCCGCCCACTGCCCGTTGGCCCGGATCTTGGCGTCCACGGGGTTGGTGCCCGAGGCCACCACCCGCACCAGCAGCTGGCCCGGGCCCGGTTGTGGCGTGGGCAGCTCCTTCAACTCCAGTACGCTGGGGTCGCCGAAGCGTTCGATGACCACAGCCCGCACGGCTCGCCATCCCCCCCTGCGCGTAGAAGGCCTTCCCTGGCGCCGCCCGGCCCTGCAAAGGCCGTGCCCGCCGGCCCCATGATACCTGCTGAGGGGCCGGGAGACCAGAGCCGGGGGGCGCGCCGCACGCACCACGGAGGATCCCGCGCGCACAGGCCGAACCCACCCCCCTGCCACCCCGACCCACGACCGGGACAGCAGGAGGCGCAGGAGGCGACGCGATGACCGAGGAGAAGGC
>DATCLL010000196.1:0-1971 GCA_036563935.1 Limnochordales bacterium
GCCGTGGGCCGAGTCGGGGACGATGATCTCCCGCCGCTGCTCCCCTTCTCCCCGGTCCCGGTGGTAGGCCTTGATGATGAGAAGCCCGGTGAGCTCCCCGTGCGCTCCCGCCGCCGGCTGCAGGGTGGCCCGGTCCAGCCCCGCGATCTCGCAGAGGTACCGCTCCAGGTGGAACATGAGCTCCAACGCCCCCTGCACCAGCTCCTCCTCCTGGTAGGGGTGCAGGCAGGCGAACCCCGCCAGGCGCGCCACGTCCTCGTTCACCTTGGGGTTGTACTTCATGGTGCAGGAGCCCAGGGGGTAGAACCCCACGTCCACCGCGTGGTTGCGGCGCGCCAGCTGCACGTAGTGGCGCACCACCTCCGCCTCGCTGAGCTCCGGAAGCGGCGGCGGCTGCGGCCGCAGCTGGTGAGCCGGCACCAGCTCCTGCAGGGGGCGCTGGGGCACGTCCAGGGGCGGCGGTCGGTAGCCGCGCCGGCCCGGCGCGCCCTGCTCGAAGAGCAGGGGCACCTCACCCCACCCCTCCTCGGCCCCTGCCGCCTCGCCCCGGGCCCGCTGGTCCTGGGACTGCGCCATGCCTCATCCCTCCCCCAGCAACTGCCCGAGAGCCTGCACCAGGCGGTCCATCTCCTGGCGGGTGCGGGCTTCGGTGACGCACCACAGCACGCCCTGCTCCAGGGCAGGCTCGAAGCGCCCCAGGGGAAGTCCGCCGATGATGCCGAAGCGCCGCCACAGCGCCTGCATCAGCTGCCCCGCCGGCCGGCCCACGCGCACCACGAACTCCTTGAAGAAGGGCGCCTGCCAGGGAGCCTCCACGCCGGGCAACTCCAGCAGGCGGTCGTAGAGGTAGTGGGCCTTGAGCAGGCAGGCCTCCGCTACCTCCCGCAGTCCCTGGCGCCCCAGGCAGGCCAGGTAGACGGCCGCGGCCAGGGCGTTGAGCCCCTGGTTGGTGCAGATGTTGGAGGTAGCCCTCTCCCGCCGGATGTGCTGCTCCCGGGTCTGCAGCACCAGGGCGAACGCGCGCCGCCCCTCCACGTCGCGGGCCAGCCCCACGATACGCCCCGGCATGCGGCGCATGAACTCCTTGCGGCACGCAAAAAAGCCCAGGTACGGCCCCCCGAAGCTGACAGGGTTGCCCAGGGCCTGCCCCTCGCCCACCGCGATGTCCGCCCCGTAGTCCCCCGGGGGCCGCAGAACCCCCAGGGAGATGGGATCCACCACGGCCACGGCCAGGCCCCCCGCCCGGTGGGCCAGTTCCGCCGCCTGCTCCATCTCCTCCAGCACCCCGAAGAAGTTGGGATGCTGGAGCACCACCGCGGCCACGCCGCCCGGCGCCTGCAGCGCGTCGGCCAGGGCCTGCAGGTCCGTGCGACCCTGCTGCCACGGCACCGTGGTCAGGGCCACCTCCTGGTTGGCCAGATAGGTGGCCATCACCGCCCGGTACTCCGGGTGCACCGCCCCCGACACCACCACGTGCTTGCGGCCGGTGATGGCCGTGGCCATCAGCGCCGCCTCCGCGGCGGCCGACGCCCCGTCGTACATGGAGGCGTTGGCCACCTCCATCCCGGTCAGCTGGCAGATGAGGCTCTGGAACTCGAAAATGGCCTGCAGGGTGCCCTGGCTCACCTCGGCCTGGTAGGGAGTGTAGGCGGTGTAGAACTCCGGGAGGGAGACCACGTGGCGCACCACGGAGGGGATGAGGTGGTCATAGGCCCCGGCGCCCAAAAAGCAGGGGTAGCGCTCCAGGTCGGCGTTGCGGCCCGCCAGCTCCCGCATGTGCCGGTAGAGTTCGGCTTCGCTCAGGGCGGCCGGCAGCGCCAGGGGCCTGTCCAGGCGGGCCCGGGGCGGAATGTCGGAGAACAGCTCCTCCACGTCCCGCACGCCGATGGCCTGGAGCATGGCCTGGCGGTCCTGGTCCGTCATGGGCACGAAATCCACCGCGTCTCACCCCTGCCCGCTGCGGGTCTGCGC
>DATCLL010000197.1:0-3168 GCA_036563935.1 Limnochordales bacterium
CTGCGAGCAGTGCGGGCGGCCCATGGTGGTGCGGTGGGGTCGGTTCGGCCGCTTTCTGGCCTGCTCCGGCTACCCCCAGTGCCGGCACACCCGCCCCCTGGTGGTGCGGGTGCAGGCCCGCTGTCCCCGCTGCGGCGGCCAACTGGTGGAGCGCAAGACCCGCCGCGGCCGTACCTTCTACGGGTGCGAGCACTATCCGCAGTGCGACTACGTCCTGTGGCAGCGCCCTGTGGGACGAAGCTGCCCCCGTTGCGGGCGGCCCCTGGTGGCGGCGCCGGCGGGGCGGGGCAGGGCCGAAGGCCGGGTGGTGTGCGCGGGCAACCGGGAAAACGGCCCGGACGGGCAGCCTGTCTGCACGTACCGCGAACAGGAGCCCGGGCCGTCCCTGCCGGCGCTGGCGCCCCTGGACGGCCAGGCCCGGGAGGCGGCCGGCTCTTCCACCAACGGAACGCCGGCTCAGGACGGCAGCGCCCCGCTTTCCCGGGGACGACAGGGAGAGGGGCGTGACCATGGCGCTTGACCCCTTTGCCCGGCAGGTGCGGCCGGGCGAGGTTGTGGTGGTGGGAGGCGGCCTGGCGGGCTCCGAGGCGGCCTGGCAGGCGGCCCGGCTGGGGGTGCGGGTGCGGCTGTACGAGATGCGGCCGGCTCGCATGACGCCGGCCCACCACACTCCGTGGCTGGCCGAACTGGTGTGCAGCAACTCCCTGGGCGGGGTGGGGCTGGAGACCCCGGCGGGGCTTTTGAAGGAGGAGATGCGCCGGCTGGGCTCGCTCATCCTGGAGGTGGCCGAGGCCTGCCAGGTGCCGGCCGGCAGCGCCCTGGGGGTGGACCGGGAGCAGTTCGCCCGGGAAGTGACCCGGCGCATCCAGGAGCATCCCCACATCCGGCTGGTGCGGGAGGAGGTCACCCGGGTTCCGCCCGCGGGGGAGCAGGCGGTGGTGGTGGCCACCGGGCCCCTCACCTCCGACCCGCTGGCCCGGGACCTGGCCGGCCTGGTGGGGGCCGACTACCTGGCCTTCTACGATGCGGCAGCGCCCATCGTCACCGCCGAGTCGGTGGACATGAGCCGGGGCTTCTGGGCCAACCGCTGGAACAAGGGCACCCCCGACTACCTGAATTTGCCCCTCACCCGGGAGCAGTACGAGACGTTGGTGCGGGAGCTGGCCACGGCCGCCGTCCATGAGGGCCACCTGCCCGACGAGCTGAAGTTCTTCGAGGGCTGCGTGCCGGTGGAGGAGCTGGCCCGCCGCGGGCCGGATACCCTGCGCTTCGGCCCCATGCGGCCGGTGGGGTTGGTGGACCCGGCCACCGGCCGGATGCCCTACGCGGTGGTGCAGCTGCGGCGGGAGGACCGGGAAGGGCGGCTGCTGAACCTGGTGGGCTTCCAGACCCGGCTCAAGTGGGGCGAGCAGGCCCGCATCTTCCGCCTCATCCCGGGGCTGGAGCAGGCTGAGTTCGTGCGGTTCGGGGTGGTGCACCGCAACACCTTCGTCAACTCCCCGCGGGTGCTTTTGGCTACCGGGCAGCTGCGGGAACACCCCCGCCACTTCCTGGCGGGGCTGCTGGTGGGCGTGGAAGGCTACCTGGAATCGGCGGCCACCGGCCTGCTGGCGGGGATCAACGCGGCCCGCTTGGTGCAGGGGCTGCCGCCGCTGGTGCTGCCCAGGGCCACCATGCTGGGCAGCTTAATGCACTACGTGACCACGGCCCGCCCCGACGACTTTCAGCCCATGAACGCCGCCTTCGGCCTGCTTCCGCCCCTGCCCGACCCTCCCCGTTCCCGCCGGGAGCGGCGGGCGGCGCTGTCCCGCCGGGCCCTGGCGGAGCTGGAACGCTTCCTGCAGGAGGTGGACCTGTGGCCCAGCCCGGTGGGCGCTTCCCGTTGAGCTGGCGCAGCACCACCGTGGTGGGGGTGGTGCGGGAGGGTCGGGCGGCCATGGGCTCCGACGGGCAGGTCACCCTGGGGGAGCACACCATCATGAAGGCCACCGCGCGCAAGGTGCGCCGGCTGTACCAGGGGCGGGTGCTGGCCGGTTTTGCGGGCTCGGCTGCCGACGGCCTGGCCCTTCTGGAACGCTTCGAGGCCAGCCTGGAATCCCACGGGGGAAGCCTGGGCCGCGCCGCCGCCGAACTGGCCCGGCAGTGGCGCACCGACCGCATGCTGCGGCGGCTGGAGGCGCTGCTTTTGGTGGCCGACACCCGTCAGCTGCTGGTGCTGTCCGGCAGCGGCGAGGTGGTGGAACCCGACGACGGGGTGGCCGCCATCGGGTCGGGCGCGCCCGCGGCGCTGGGGGCGGCCCGGGCGCTGGTGCGCCACACCCCGCTGCCCGTTGACGAGGTGGTCCGGGAGGCGCTGCGCATCGCCGCCTCCATCGACGTGTACACCAACAGCGAGATCACCGTGGAGCTCTTGTGAGACGGCACAAGACGCACGGCGCAACCTCCCCAGGAGGTGGGCCCGGTGGCCATACCGGAAGAGGAGCTTACCCCCCAGCGCATCGTGGAGGAGCTGGACCGCTACATCGTGGGGCAAAGCGCCGCCAAGAGGGCCGTGGCCATCGCCCTGCGCAACCGCTACCGCCGCCAGAAGCTCCCGCCGCCGTTGCGGGATGAGGTGACGCCCAAGAACATCCTCATGATCGGGCCCACCGGCGTGGGCAAGACGGAGATCGCCCGGCGCCTGGCCCGGCTGGTGGATGCGCCCTTCCTGAAGGTGGAGGCCACGCAGTTCACGGAAGTGGGCTACGTGGGGCGGGATGTGGAGAGCATCATCCGGGACCTGGTGGAGGTGGCGGTGCGCGCCGTGCGCCGCCAGCGCGCCGAGGCGGTCCAGGACCAGGTGGCGCCGCTGGTGGAGGAGCGGCTGCTGGATCTTTTGGTTCCGCCCCCGCAGCCTGCGGGGCCCCATGCCCCGTGGCTGGCCATGCTGGGGCTTTCGGGGCGTTCGGGCCAGGCATCCTCGGAGGAACACCAGCGGGAGGCCGACGAGCACCGGGTGCGCCGGGAGCGGGTTCGGGCCCAGCTGCGGGCCGGGGAACTGGAGGACATCCTGGTGGAGGTGGAGGTGGAGGACCGCAACCTCCCCTGGATCGAGGTGTTCTCGCCTCAGGGCATGGAGCAGCTGGGCGTGCAGCTGCAGGACCTGCTGGGGCAGTTTCTGCCCCGCCG
>DATCLL010000198.1:0-6194 GCA_036563935.1 Limnochordales bacterium
GCCCCGGGGCCGCAGCCGGCCGACGACGTGACGAGCCTCGTGCGGGAGTTTGCGCCGCCGGCCGTCCCCCAGGTGGACGGGCCGCTGCCCATGGCCGCCCTGGGGCCGGTCATGTGGCCGGCGCCGCCTGTGACCCCGTCGGCTGCGGCGCCACCGGCCCAGCCGGGGCCCCCTGGACCGCCGCCGGCCCAGCCCCCGCCGCAGCCGTCCGCCCAGGGGCCAGGCTTGCCGGCCGCCCAGGCGGCGCCGGAGACGGCTGCCGCAGAGGCCGCCGGGGCAGGGCCCCGTCCTGCCGCACAGGCGTCCCCTGCCGGCGTCGCAGCCCCCGACGACGGTCGCAAGCCGCCCGAGCGCACCGATTCCCTGGCCCAGGTGGTGGGGGTGCAGGTTCGCCGGGTGGGCGGGCGCACCCGGGTGGACATCCTGCGGGAAGGCGCCGCCGGCCCCGTGCAGCCGCTCATCCTCAGCGACCCGCCCCGGCTGGTGTTCGACCTGCCGGGCGCCCAGCTGGCCTCCAGGGACGAGGTGTTTGAAATCGGCAGCGCCGTGCTGCGGCGCATCCGGCTGGGCCAGCAGAGCCCGTCGGTGGTGCGGGCCACCCTGAACCTGGACAACCTGGTGGGCTTCACCGTGCGGGAGAGCCCCGGCGCCACCACCATCTGGCTCAACCACGAGGTGAGCGCCGTCTACTGGATCCCCCGGGATGGACGTCCGGGCCAGCTGTGGGTGGAGGTGTCGGGCTACGCGCCGGTGAAGACGGCCCTCCTGGAAAACCCCCTGCGGCTGGTGGTGGACATCCAGGAGGCCACCCTGACCCGTCCGGCCGGCGAGTGGGCGGTGGGCAGCGGGCCCGTGCGCCGCATCCGGGTCAGCCAGTTCCAGCCCGACGTGGTGCGGGTGGTGCTGGACCTGGCCGAGGTGGTGCAGCCCCGGGTGGTCACCTCCGCGGACCTGGCCCGCCAGGCCCTGGCCTCCTCCGGGCAGCCCGACCCGGAGCCCGGGGGGCCGGCCACCCTGGACGTGGTGCTGGACGTCTACAGCCGCATCACCCGGGTGGCCCTGCAGGCCATGGGCCCGTCGGCGGTGAGCCTGGTGGTGGAGGCCACCGGCCCCCTGCATCCCCGTACCTTCGTCCTGAAAAACCCCGACCGCATCGTGATGGACCTGCCCGGGGCGGTGGTGGACCCGTCGGCCATCGGGCCGGACGGGCGGCTGCCCGGCTCCGGCCCCGTGAGCGGGGTGCGGGCGGGGCAGTACCTGCCCCGCAGCGCCCGCATCGTCCTGGAGATGGCCCGGCCGGCCGGCTACCGGCTGTTCCGGCCCGAGGAGGGCACCTCGGCGGTGCTGGCGGTGGGCAGCGCGCCCCTGACGGGGCGGGTGGTGGCCCTGGACCCCGGCCACGGCGGGCCGGACTCCGGCGCCGTGAGCCGCTCGGGAACCCCTGAAAAGGTCTTCAACCTGGACATCGCGCGCCGCCTGGGGGCCCTGCTGGAGTCCGCCGGTGCCCGGGTGGTGCTGACCCGTACCGACGACGTCTACGTGGAGCTGGACGAGCGGGCCGAGATAGCCCGGCGGGCCGGCGCGCAGGTGCTCATCAGCATCCACAACAACGCCTCCACCTCCGGCCAGGGCAGCGGCTCCGAGGTGCTGTACGCCAGCCGGGACCCGGCGGGACGGCTGCTGGCCGAACTGCTCCACGATGCCCTGGTGGAGCAGGCGGGGCAGACGGGCCGGGGCGTGAAGGTGCGCAACGACCTGCGGGTGCTGAAGGTGGCCACCATGCCGGCAGCCCTGGTGGAGGTGGCCTTCGTGGACCACCCCGAGGACGAGCGCCGGCTGCAGGAGCCCTCCTTCCGCCAGCGGGTAGCCGAGGCGCTCTTTTCCGGCGTGGTAAGTTTCTTCAGCAAACTGGGAACCACTAACACCGCGGGGACGACAGGGGCGGCCAGCGCGCCGGCCGTACAGGTAGTCCCGTAAACGGGCCGGGGAGAGGTGGCGGACCGTGCAGCGAGCCCTGCGGGCCGGGCTGGGGGTGCTGGTCGGGGCGGCGGTGGCCTTCGTCGCCGTCTGGCGGTGGGCTCCTCCCCCGGTGGTGGCCACGCTGGGGTTGGGACACCGGGTGGTGCTGTACTTTGCCACCCCCGACGCCCAGTACCTGGTTCCGGAAGTGCGCTACGTGGCCGCCTGGCAGGACACACCCCTGCGGCGCCTGCAACTGCTCAGCCTCGGCCCCCAGGACCGCCGACAGCTGGCGCCCGTCATCCCCCCGGGGGCCCGGCCGCTTTCCGTGACGGTGCAGGACGGCGTGGCGGTGGCGGACTTCAGCAAGGAACTGGTGCAGCGCCACTGGGGAGGCACGGCGGGAGAGTTGATGACCGTCTACGGCATCGTGAACACCCTGGGGGAGCTGCCGGGCGTGAAGCAGGTGCGCATCACCGTGGAAGGCCGCCCGCTGGAGACGCTGGCAGGCCACCTGGACCTCCGGGAGCCTCTGGCGCCGGACCCGGACCTGGTGCGCCGGGCGGAGGCCACCCGCACCCCATCCGCACCGCCCTCCCCGTCCGCCCTCCCGGCCGCTCCCCAGGCGGGATCCCGGGGGCCCCGCTCCCAGGCGGGCGGCGTCACCCCTCTTTCCTCCCTCTCATAGTGGTGGGCCGCTGACGAAGGCGGGGCATGCTCCCATGGTGGGCATGTACGACTCCGGGGTGGGCGGCCTCAGCGTGCTTCGCCGCCTGTGGCGCTGCCTTCCGGGCTGGCCGGTGCTGTACGTGGGCGACACGGCCCGGGCTCCCTACGGGGCCCGCACCCCCTCCGAACTGGCCCGCTTCGGCGTCCAGATCGCCCGTTTTCTGCGGCAACGAGGGGCCCGGGTGCTGGTGGTGGCCTGCAACACCTCGTCGGCCGTGGCCCTGCCCGAGGTGGCGGAAGCCTTCCAGGGCCCCGTGGTGGGCATGCTGGAGCCTGCAGCCCGGGCCATCGCCGCATGGCTGTTGGCCCGGGGCCTGGACCGGGTGGGGGTGCTGGCCACCGAGACCACCGTGCGCAGCGGCGCGTACCGGGCGGCCCTGGTGCGGGCGGCCGGGGGCCGGCTGCAGGTGGTGCAGCGGGCCTGCCCGGGATGGGTTCCCCTCATCGAGCAGGGCGTGCTGGAGGGCCCGCAGGCCCGCGAGGAGGTCCGCCGGCACCTGCAGCCGCTTCTGGCGTGCGGGGTGCAGGCGGTGGTGTTGGGATGCACCCACTACCCCTTCTGGGAAGGGCTGCTGCGGGAGGAGGCCGCAGGCCGGGTGGCGCTCCTGGACCCGGCGCAGGCGGTGGCCCAGGAGGCAGCTCGGGCAGCTTTGGCGGTGGCCGGCATCAACGGTCATGCCCACGGCGCACAGCGCTGCGCCCCATCGCACAGCATGGCTCCTGGCCAGGCGGGGGGATATGATATGTTTTTCACCAGCGGCGATCCGTCACGATTCGAGCAGCTGGTGCACCGCCTGGTAGGAGCCGAACGGGCCCGGCTGGGACGGGGGCCATCACAGGTGCAGAAGGTGCAGTGGGAAGAACCCCGCACGGTGTTCACCGTCCGCCAGGGCGACTCCGGCCCGCAGCCCTGGCCGCCCGGGGACTGGCGCGGGCTGGCCGTGGCCGTGGTGGGCCTGGGGGCGGAGAACTGGCCGCTGGTGCGGTTTTTGTGCCGGCAGGGAGCCCGGGTGGTGGCCGGGGACCGCAAATCGGCCGGGGAGCTGGGCGAGGTGGTGGAGGAGCTGCGGGCCCTGGGAGTGGAGCTGCACCTGGGCCCCTCGTACCTGGAGTGCCTGGAGGGGGTGCAGGTGGCCTTCCTCACCCCGGGCATGCCCAAGCACCTGCCGGCCATCCAGGAGGCCCGCCGGCGGGGGGTGCGCATAACCGGCCAGGCCGACCTGTTCCTGCGGCTGTGCCCGGCCCCCGTGGTGGCCGTGACGGGCTCGTCGGGGAAGACCACCACCACCACCCTCATCGGCCGCATGCTGGCGCAAAGCGGCTTCCGGGTGTGGGTGGGGGGCAACATCGGGCGGCCGCTCATCGACAGGCTGGAGGAGATCGGGCCGCAGGACCGGGTGGTGCTGGAGCTGTCCAGCTTTCAGCTGGAGACGTGCGACGTGAGCCCCGGCGGCGCCGTGGTCACCAACATCACCCCCAACCACCTGGACGTCCACCCCGACATGGCGGCCTACGTGGCCGCCAAGGAGCGCATCGTGCGCTTTCAGGGGCCCGAAGACTTCGCCGTGCTCAACGCCGACGACGGCATCGTGTCGGCCATGGCCGGCCGCACCCGCGCGCAGGTGCGGTGGTTTTCGCTGGCGGGAGACCCGGGTCCGGGTGCCTGGCTGGAGGGCCGGCGGCTTCTGGCCCGGCCAGGACGGGGCCGCCTGGCGGGAAGCGTTCGGGAGCTGGCCAGCCGGGACGACCTGCGGCTGCGGGGCGACCACAACGTGGCCAACGCCCTGGCCGCCTGCGCGGCAGCCCTGGAGGCGGGGGCTTCGCCCGAGGCCATCCGGGAGGTGCTGCGCACCTTCTCGGGAGTTCCCCACCGGCTGGAGGAGGTGGCCCGGGTGGATGGCGTGCTGTTCGTGAACGACTCCATCGCCACCTCGCCGGCCCGGGCGGTGGCCGCGCTGCGCTCCTTCTCGGAACCGGTGGTGCTCATTGCGGGCGGCTACGACAAGCACCTGCCCTTCGACGAGTTCGCCCGGGTGGCCGTGGAGCGCTGCCGGCACGTGGTGCTTCTGGGGCAGACGGCCGACGCCATCGCGCAGGCCCTGGAGCTGGCCCGCCAGCAGTCCCGGGAGCTTTCCCGCGGGGGCGGGCCGCCCGCCGGGGCCAGCGGCCCCACCGGCCCCACCGTCAGCCGTGCCCGCAGCCTGGAGGAGGCCGTGGCCCAGGCCCGGGAGGCGGCCCGGCCGGGCGACGTGGTGCTGCTGTCGCCCGCCTGCGCCAGCTACGACATGTTCCGCAACTTCGAAGAGCGCGGCGCCCGGTTCCGGGAACTGGTGCGCCGCCTGGCGGAGGAGGCCCAGCCCGTTGGAGCCAGCTGAGCAGCCTGCCCGCGGCGAGCCCGCCGGCACCCCGGCGCAGCCGGCGGCAGCCCGGCTGGGGCGCGGGCCCGGGGAGCTGCGCCCCGTGCGCATCGACCGGGACGTGCTGAAGTGGCCGGAAGGTTCCGCCCTGCTGCGCATGGGCGACACCTGGGTCTTGTGCACGGTGAGCGTGGAGGAGAAGGTTCCCCCGTTCCTGAGGGGCACCGGTTCGGGGTGGGTCACGGCGGAGTACGCCATGCTTCCCCGCTCCACCCGGGAACGCACGCCCCGGGACATCTCCCGGGGCCGCCAGAGCGGCAGGTCCGTGGAGATTCAGCGCCTCATCGGGCGCAGCCTGCGGGCGGTGGTGGACCTGCGGGCCCTGGGGGAACGGACCTTGTGGGTGGACTGCGACGTGCTGCAGGCGGACGGCGGAACCCGCACGGCCTCCATCACGGGGGCCTTCGTGGCCCTGGCCGATGCCCTGTGGAGGCTGCGGCTGCAGGGGGTGCTGGAGCAGTTCCCCGTGGTGGATTTCCTGGCCGCCGTCAGCGTCGGGGTGGTGGGCGGGCAGCCCCGGCTGGATCTGGAGTACGCGGAGGATTCCGTGGCGGACGTGGACATGAACGTGGTGATGACGGAAAGCGGCCGGCTGGTGGAGCTGCAGGGCACCGCCGAGCGGGTTCCCTTCGACCTGGAGGCGGCCCGGGGGCTGTTGGAGCTGGCCGCCGGGGGGATCCGCCAGCTCATCGCGCTCCAGCGCTCCGTCTTGCCCGAGGAGGTGGTGCGGGCGGTGGAGGCGCGCCGGGCAGCCGGGCCGCCGCCCCCGGCGCCGCAGGAGCTGTGAGCCGCCGGCCGCGCCTTGTGGTGGCCACGGGAAACCCGGGCAAGCTGCGGGAGTTTGCGGCCCTGGCTGCCGCCGGGCCCCTGGACGCTCTGGTGGAGGTGGTGGGGCCGGGCGAGCCCGGCCTGCTGGCCGGCCCGTACGAGCCCCCCGAGGAGCACAGTCCGGTGCTGGCGGAAAACGCGGCCGCCAAGGCCCGCCAGGCGGCGGCCGCCACGGGACTGGTGGCGGTGGCCGACGACACGGGGCTGTACGTGCAGGCGCTGGGCGGCCGCCCGGGGCCCAGGGCGGCCCGGTACGCGGGG
>DATCLL010000199.1:0-3623 GCA_036563935.1 Limnochordales bacterium
GTGCTGGCCCGGGAGGCGGGGTTGTGCTACGCCGTGCTGGCGGTGGTCACCAACCCCGGAGCCGGGCAGGCGGCCGGCCCGCTGTCCCACCCGGAGGTGAGCGCAGCCGTGGAACGGCTGCGGCTCCCTGTGGCCCGTGCCCTGGTCTCGGCCCTGTTGCGGCTTCCCCGGGAGCCTGGATGCCGGTGCCCCGGTGCGGGCAGGGGCGGTGGCGGTGGCGGTGGAGGCGGGTGAGCGTGGGCGTGGAGCGGGTGCAGGCGTGGCGGTGGGACGGGCAGGCCCTGTGGCTGCTGGACCAGCGCCAGCTGCCCGCCCGGGAGTGCTGGCAGCGCTGCGAGACCCCTGAGGCGGTGGCCGAGGCCATCCGGGAGATGGTGGTGCGGGGAGCGCCCCTCATCGGGCTGGCGGCCGCCTGGGGCGTGGCGCTGGCGGTGCGGGCCTGGCCGGGCCGGCCCGAGCGGGTGCGCGAGGCGGCCGGGCGCCTGGTGCAGGCGCGCCCCACCGCGGTCAACCTCCGCTGGGCGGTGCAGAGGGTGCTGGCCCGGCTGGAACGGGAGGGGTTCGACTTCGCCCGGGCCGAACAGGAGGCCCAGGCCATCGCCCGGGAGGACGAGGCGGCCTGCTGGCGGATCGGCCAGGCAGGGCTTGCGGTGGTGCCGGACGGCGCCCGGGTGCTCACCCACTGCAACACGGGTGCGCTGGCCACCGCAGGCATCGGCACGGCCCTGGGGGTGCTGCGGGCAGCCCGCCAGGCGGGCCGGCGGGTGACGGTGTACTGCACCGAGACGCGGCCGTACCTGCAGGGAGCGCGGCTTACCGCCTGGGAGCTGGCCCGGGAGGGGTTCGACCCCATCCTCATCACCGACAGCATGGCGGGGGCGCTCATGGCGCAGGGGAAGGTGGACCTGGTGGTGGTGGGAGCCGACCGCATCGCCCGAAATGGCGATGTGGCCAACAAGGTGGGCACCTATACCCTGGCGGTGCTGGCCAGGGCCCACGGCATCCCCTTCTACGTGGCCGCCCCCTTCTCCAGCGTGGACCTGGCCACGCCCGACGGGCGGGCCATCCCCATCGAGCAGCGCAGCGCCGCGGAGGTGGTGCAGGTGGCGGGGGTGCCCATCGCCCCGGAAGGGGTGCGGGCCTGGCACCCGGCCTTCGACGTGACACCGGCCGAACTGGTGGACGCGCTCATCACCGACCGGGGACTGCTGCGGCCGCCCCTGGCGGACGCCCTGGCCGAGGCCGCCCGACTCGGGCCTTGCGACGGCGCTGCGGCGGCCGCATCCCCCGAGCAGCGGAGGTCGCCTACGCCATGACCCAGGAGCAACGGGTGCGGGTGCGCTATGCGCCCAGCCCCACCGGCTACCCCCACATGGGCGGCGTGCGCACGGCGCTGTACAACTGGCTGTTCGCCCGCCACCACGGCGGCCGCTTTGTGCTGCGGCTGGAGGATACCGACCTGGCCCGCTCCACCGAACAGTCCGCCCGGGCCCTGCTGGAGGGGTTGCGCTGGCTGGGGCTGGACTGGGACGAGGGCCCCGACGTGGGCGGGCCCTACGGGCCCTACCGCCAGAGCCAGCGCCTGGAGCTGTACCGGGAGTACGCCCGGCGCCTGCAGGAGGCGGGCCGGGCCTACTACTGCTACTGCACCCCGGAGGAGCTCAAGGCCCGGCGGGAGCAGGCCCTGCGGGAAGGGCGGGCGCCCAAGTACGACCGGCACTGCCTGCAGCTGCCCGAAAGCCGCCGCCGCCAGCTGGAGCAGGAGGGCCGGCCCCGGGCGCTTCGGTTTCTGGCCGAGGATGAGGGCGAGACCGTGGTGCAGGACCTGGTGCGGGGCGAGGTGCGCTTCGACAACTCGGTGCTGGACGACCTGGTCATCCTCAAGTCCGACGGAATGCCCACCTACAACTTCGCCTGCGTGGTGGACGACTGGGAGATGGGCATCACCCACGTCATCCGGGGCGACGAGCACCTGTCCAACACGCCCCGGCAGCTGCAGATCTACCGGGCCCTGAAGCTGACGCCGCCCCGCTTCGCCCACCTGTCCATCCTGCTGGCCACGGACCGCAGCAAGCTCTCCAAGCGCCACGGCGCCGTCTCCGTGGACGCCTTCCGGGACATGGGCTACCTCCCGGAGGCCCTGGTGAACTACGTGGCCCTGCTGGGCTGGGGCTACGACGCCGAGCACGAGATCTTCAGCCTCGCCGAGCTGGTGGAGAAGTTCTCCCTGGAGCGTGTCTCCAAGAACCCCGCCATCTTCGACATGCAGAAGCTGGAGTGGATGAACAGCTTCTACCTGCGCCGCCTGCCGGTGGAGGAGCTGGCCCGGCGGGCGGAACCCTTCCTGGAGCGGGAGGGCCTCGCCCAGCAAATCCGGGCGCTGGGCGAGGTCGGCCAGGCGCGGCTTTTGGCCGCACTGCAGCTCAGCCAGAGCCGCCTGCGAACCCTGGCCGACGTGCCGGCCTGGGTGCGCTACTACTTCGTGGACCCCGCCGAGTACGAGCCCGGTGCGGCGCGGCGCCACCTGCTGAAGGACGGTCGGGCCGAGCTCCTGGAGCAGGTGGCCCGGGGGCTGGAGGAACTGGAATCTTTCGGGCGCCAGGAGCTGGAGCGCTTCTTCACGGACCTGCGGGACCGCCTGGGCCTTTCCATGGGCGACCTGCTGCAGCCGGTGCGGGTGGCGGTGACCGGCAAGGACGTAAGCCCGGGCATGTTCGAGGTGCTGGAGCTGGTGGGCAAGGCGGCGGCGCTGCGTCGGCTGCGGGCGGCGGCCGACTGGGTTCGCCGCCACGGCGGCCGGGCCTCGTGAGGTGGTGGGTGGCGGCGCTCTGGGCATGGCGGCTGGGGCTGGGAGCGGGCCTGGCCGCAGCGGTGGCGTGGGCGGGCCGGCGAGCGGGCGCCCTCAACGGCCGGGGCGCCCTGGGCGCGGCCGGCGTGGGCGCACTGGCCTTCGCCGGGGGTGGGCTTGCGGCGGGGGCTGTGCTCCTCTTTTTCTTTGTGACGGGCTCGCTGCTTTCGGCGCTGCGCCGCCGCCACCAGGGGCGCACTGCCCGGCCCCGCAGCGAGCGCCAGGTGGTGGCCAACGGCCTTCCCGCGGCAGTGGGCGGGCTGTGGCAGCTGGTGGCGGGTCCGCACCCTGCCTGGCAGGCCCTGCTGGTGGGAAGCGTGGCGGCCATGACGGCAGACACCTGGGCCACCGAGGTGGGCTTGTGGAGCCGGGGTCCAACCTGGTCGGTGCGGGACGGGCGGCGGGTGACGCCGGGCACCTCGGGAGCGGTGAGCGTGGCCGGCACCGCGGCGGGGGTGGCGGGCGCTGCCCTGGCCGCGGGCCTGGCCCTGTGGGCGACCCGGGCGTCGGTGGGGATCCCGTGGCTGGCCTCGCCCGGGGTGGATGCGGCAGTGGTGCTGGCAGCCGGGCTGGCCGGCATGGCGGCGGACAGCCTGCTGGGCGGGTTTGTGCAGGGCCACTACCGCTGCCAAAGCTGCGGGCGGCGGGTCGAGGATCCCGGCTCACACTGCGCCGGTGCGTGTCCCGGCCACTGCCCCGCCCCGGCGCCGGTGCTGGCGGGCGGGGTGGCATGGGTGGACAACGACGTGGTCAACGCTGTGGCGGCGTGGGCTGC
>DATCLL010000200.1:0-2089 GCA_036563935.1 Limnochordales bacterium
ATGGAGGCGACGGCGGCTGCCATGTACGGCCCCACACCGGGAAGCCGGCGCAGCTGGGCCGGGTCGTCCGGTATGCGCCCGCCGAAGCGCTCCATCACCACCTGCGCGCACCGGTGCAGGTAGCGGGCACGCCGGTAGTAGCCCAGCCCCCGCCAGGCCTCCAGCACCTCGTCCTCATGGGCCTGCGCCAGGGCCTGCAGGGTGGGGAAGCGTTCCAGGAACCGCTGGAAGTACGGGACCACCGTCTGTACCCGGGTCTGCTGCAGCATGAACTCCGACACCAGCACCCGGTACGGGTCGGGGCACTGCCGCCAGGGAAGCTCCCGGTGGGCCCGGGCGAACCACTGCACCAGCGCCTCGCCCACCTCCCGCAGGTCCAGGGAGACGTCGGCAGTGGCGCAGGGGTCAAGGTGGTGCAGCAGCCACCGGGGCAGTTCTCCCAGGTGCAGCACCGCCCCGTCGGGCAGCGCGTAGGGCGCCAGCTCCCGGTCCCGGCGGGCGCGCCGTTCCAGCAGGCGCTGCAGCTCCCGCTCGATAAGGCCCTTTTGCGCCAGCAACGAGGGGCGCTCCCATGGCTCGGCGCGCTGTACCGCTTCGTCTTTGCCCAGTTCCCAGGGCAGCACCCAGACGGCCACAAGCCCGGCACGCCGGGCTGCGGCCACGTCGTACAGCAGGTCGTCGCCCACGTGCACCGGGGTCGTACCGGCCGGCCCGGCCGCCCACGCCGCCTGAAAGGCCTGGGGCTCGGGCTTGGCGGTGCCGGTCCTGTCGGGTGCGGAAACGGCCTCGAACAGCCCCTCCAGCCCCAGCGCCTGCAGCACGGGCTGCTGGTACCGCCACAGGCCGTTGGTGACCGCCACCAGCCGGTAGCCCCGCTCCCGCAGCCAGCGCAACGCCGGGCCCACGGTAGGGTGCATGCGGGCGATGTAGCCGGGGCGGGAGCAGTAGTGCTGCACCATGGCGGCCACAGGCCGCTCGGGTGCCGGCGCCCCGCAGGCCAGGGCCACGCTGCGGAAGATGTCGTCCCAGTCGTAGGGGGCCACGGGGTCCCAGGGGGCCGAAGGGTCGTCCTTGGCCCGGATGCGCCGGCGGTGCTCCTCCACGATGGCCGCCAGCGCCCTGCGGGGATCGCCGTCGAACCGGTCTGCCAGGGCCTGGCACACCTCGGGGAAGATCCCGTCCCGGAACGGATTGCGCAGCACAACCCCGTCCAGGTCGAAGCTGACGCAGGCGGACACGCTGCCCACTCCCTGTAGCGCCGCCGATGAGCCCCCGGATTCGGCTCCGGTCAACAGGCCTCCTGTTGGTGCGCCCTTCCGCTGCTGCCGTTGCGTCCGCCTGCCGTCAGGCCTCTCGTGCCGGCGGCCCCTGCTGCCCCAGCCTCTCCTGAAGGCGGGCAGCATCCTGGGCCATCCACACGTTGTTAAACAGGCACCACACCTCCCGCCCCTCGGCCAGCCAGCCCCGGATCCATCCGGCCAGCTGGTCCAGCTCGCCCTCCGAGTACCGGTACCGGTAGCCGCCCCGGCCGTGCAAGCGCAGGTAGACCACCGGTCCCTGCGGCACCGGGCCCGAAAACGGGTCGGCCACCAGCACCAGCCCCAGCTCGTGGCACAGCTCCTCGGCCAGCTCCCTAGGCCAGCTGCCCCGGGGCTCCCAGCAGAACAGCCGCCCTCCGGGGCCGTGGCGGCGGAAAAACCGTACCAGCCGCTCCATGTGGCCGGGCTCGGGCGTGAAGGAGGCCGGGGTCTGGAAGAGCACCGCCCGGGCCTGCAGGGCCTCCGCCACCTCCATGGTGCGGTGGAAAGCCATCTCCACCTCGGGGCTGTCGGCAAAGTTTCCGCAGCGGCCTCTGGCCTGCTCGTCCAGGGGCATGCGCAGGCGCCGGTAGGTGGGGCTTGTGGCCGGGTGGGTGATGAGCTGCCAGGCCTTCACGGAGAAGGCGAACCCCTCCCGGACCCCCTGGGCCCAGCGCCGGGCCGTGGCCACAGCTGGCGGCTGGTAGAAGGTCTGCTGAACCTCGATGGCGCTGAAGCGGGCCAGGTAGCGCTCCCGGGCCAAGGACCACCCGCAGGTGCCCACCCGGAGC
>DATCLL010000201.1:0-3349 GCA_036563935.1 Limnochordales bacterium
GCCCTGCGGCCGCGGCGGGCCGGGGGCAGGCCGGGCGGCCGCACGGGCAAAAGGCGGGATGGTGGCGCCATGGCGGTGACCCAGCAGCGGGCAGGGCGGGGAGAGCGGGCCAGGGTAAGCCCCCTGGTTCGCCTGCGGCGGTTCGCCCGGGAGGTGCGGGCCGAGCTTCGCAAGGTGGTGTGGCCCAGCCGCAAGGAGCTGTCCACCTACACCGCGGTGGTCATCGTGATGGTGCTGCTGGCCGCCTTCGTGCTGGGGCTGGTGGACCTGGCGGTCTCCGAGGTGCTGGCCGTGGTGCTGAGGCTGCGGGGTTGACGGTGGGCGGGCCGGGAGGCGGGTGGCGATGGTGGTGCGGGACGACGCCCAGGTGCCGGTAAAGGAGAACAGGGCCGACGAGCCGGAGGCCGCCGACGGGGTGGAGGTGCGGGAGCGCCTGGACCTCACCCCCAGTCACCCGGAAAGCCGCTGGTACGTCATCCACACCTTCTCCGGCTATGAGAACAAGGTGAAGGCGAACCTGGAGCGGCGCATCCGGGCCATGGGGATGGAGGACAAGATCTTCCGCATCCTGGTGCCCACCGAAGAGGAGATCGACTTCCAGGGCGGCCGCAAGCGCATCATCAAGAAGAAAATCTTCCCGGGGTACGTGCTCATCGAGATGATCCTCAACGACGACACCTGGTACCTGGTGCGCCGAACCCCCGGGGTGACCGGGTTCGTCTCCCCCGGCAGCCGGCCGGTGCCCCTGGAGCCGGAGGAGCTGAAGGCCATCGTGAAGCGCATGGGGCTGGACGAGCCCCGGCCGCGGGTTGCCTTCGAGGTGGGCGAGCCCGTGCGGGTCATCTCCGGGCCCTTTGTGAACTTCACGGGCAAGATCGACGGCATCAACGTGGAGAAGGGCAAGCTGCGGGTCATCGTCTCCATGTTCGGCCGGGAGACGCCGGTGGAGCTGGACTTCGACCAGGTGGAGAAGATCTGAAGGCAGAGCGGGCGGAGGGTAGCCATGGCGAAGCGGATCACGGCCAAGGTGAAACTGCAGATTCCCGCGGGCAAGGCCACGCCGGCTCCTCCCGTGGGAACCGCGCTGGGCCCCCATGGGGTCAACATCATGGAGTTCTGCAAGCAGTTCAACGCGCGCACCGCCAACCAGGCGGGGATGATCATCCCCGTGGAGGTGACGGTGTTCGAGGACCGCTCCTTCACCTTCGTTACCAAGACCCCGCCCGCCTCGGTGTTGCTGCTGAAGGCAGCCGGCCTGGAGAAGGGCTCGGGGGTTCCCAACCGGCAGAAGGTGGGCAAGGTGACCCGGGCGCAGGTGGAGGAGATCGCACGGCAGAAGATGCCCGACCTGAACGCCTCCAGCCTGGAGGCGGCGGTGCGCATGGTGGAGGGCACCGCCCGCAGCATGGGCATCGTGGTGGAAGGTTGAGGAAAGGGTGGGAGGAGGGCTGCCGGCCCGCCGGGCCGCTAGCCCTCCGGGATGACCACCGGGAGGGATGACAGGTGGCCCGACGAGGCAAGAAGTACCGGGAGGTGGCCGCCCTGGTGGACCGGGAGCGCCGCTACCACCCCAGGGAGGCCCTGGAGCTGGCCTGCCGCACGGCGCGGGCCCGCTTCGACGAGACGGTGGAGGTGGCCCTGAAGCTGGGGGTGGACCCCCGCCACGCCGACCAGCTGGTGCGGGGCACGGTGGTGCTGCCCGAGGGCACGGGCAAGCCGGTTCGGGTGGCGGTCTTCGCCAAGGGGGAGAAGGCCCGGGAGGCGGAGCAGGCCGGCGCCGACGTGGTGGGGGCCGAGGAACTGGTGGCCGCGGTGCAGAACGGGCAGATCAACTTCGACGTGGCCATCGCCACCCCGGACATGATGGGCCTGGTGGGGAGGCTGGGCCGCATCCTGGGCCCTCGGGGCCTGATGCCCAACCCCCGCACCGGTACGGTGACCATGGACGTGGCCCGGGCGGTGCGGGAGTTCAAGGCGGGCAAGGTGGAGTACCGCACCTCCCGCCAGGCGGACGTGCACGTACCCATCGGCAAGGTCTCCTTCGGCCCCGAGCGGCTGCTGAACAACTTCCGGGCCCTCATGGAGGCCATCGTGCGGGCCCGCCCGGCGGCCGCGAAGGGGCAGTACCTGAGGGGGATCGCCGTCTCCACCACCATGGGCCCGGGGATCCGGGTAGACCCCCAGAAGGTGGTGGAGTGGCTGGCTGAGCGCTGAAGGCGGCACAACACCCAATAGGGACAACGGTCACTCCCGCCTCGGCGGGAGGGCGCTGGGATCCGCCCGAAGACCGCGGGTGGCAGGCGACGGGGCCTGCCCCAAGGCAACGCCCGCGCAGGGACGGCCGGTGGCGCCGCTCGGGGCATGTCGGCTGCTTGCGCCCGTCGGCTTCGGGTCTTCCGGGTCGGCGGGCGCCTTGTTGCCGGGCGGACGGACGGGGGGTGACGGCGGTGAGCCAGGTACGGCGAGGCGTGGCCCGCAAAGCGGTGGTGGTACAACGCATCGGCGAGCGCATGGGGCGCAGCCGGGCGGTGATCCTGACGGACTTCCGTGGCCTCAACGTGGCGGCCATGACCCGGCTGCGCCGGCGGCTGCGGGAGACGGGCGCCGAGTACATGGTGGCCAAGAACACCCTCATCCGGCGGGCGGCCCAGGGCATGGCGGCCGACGGGGCCCTGGCCGGGTTCCTGGAGGGGCCCACGGGGTTGTGCTTTGTGTACGAGGACCCCACCGCGGTGGTGAAGGCGCTGGCCGACTTCGCCCGGGAGTTCCCCAACCTGAAGGTGAAGGGCGGCTGGATGGCGGGCCGGGTGCTGGGTCCTCAGGAGGTGGAGCTGTTGGGCCAGCTGCCTCCCAGGGAGGTGCTGCTGGCCCGGGTGCTGGGCGGCCTGCAGGCGCCCATCTTCGGCCTGGTGTGGGTCCTTCAGGGGACCGTGCGCCAGCTGGTGCAGGTGCTGGACGCCATCCGGGCCAAGAAGGCCGCAGGGCAGGAAGGCGGCCAGGCCGCTGCCTGAGCGCTGGCAGGGCAGGCCAGCCCGGTTGGCGAGGGCGATAGCAGGCAGGAAGGCAGCGGGAAGGCAAGGGGCAGGAAAGGAGAGGACGTGGCATGGCCCTCACAAAGGAGGAGCTCATCGAGGCCATCAGCCAGATGACGGTGCTGGAGCTGGCCGAGCTGGTGAAGGCGCTGGAGGAGAAGTTCGGCGTCAGCGCGCAGGCCGCGGTGGTGGCGGCGCCTGCCGCTCCGGCGGCGCAGGCTGCGGCGGCGCCGGCCCAGGAGGAGGAGAAGACGGAGTTCGACGTCATCCTGCAGTCGGCGGGTGACAAGAAGATCCAGGTCATCAAGGTGGTGCGG
>DATCLL010000202.1:0-5489 GCA_036563935.1 Limnochordales bacterium
CCGTGGGTGGTGGCCACGGGGGGCGGGGTGCTGGAGCGGCCCGCCAACCGGGAGCTTCTGCAGCGGCTGGGCCCCTGGGTGTGGCTGTTCGTGGACCTGGAGCGGGCCCGGGCCCGCTGTCTGGCCCAGCCGGGAGTGCGCCCCCTGTGGCAGGCCCAGGGCGCCCAGGAGCTGGAACGGCGGTTCTGGCGGCGCCAGTGGCTGTACGCCCGTTCCGGCATCTGGGTAGACACCCGCTACCAGACGCCCGCGGAGCTGGCAGACCGCATCGTGCAGGCCCTGCAGCAAACGCCCGACGGCCTGGTGGCCGGCTGGGTGCTCGGCGGCCATGACAGCCATCCCATCCTGGCCGGGCCGGGCCTGGCGGGCCGGGCCGGGGAGCTGGCAGACCGCTGCCGGCTGGGCGAGACGGTGCTGGTGGTGGCGGATGCCGCGGTGGCCTCCACCACAGGCCTGGCGGTGGAGCAGGCGCTCATCGGCACCGGGCGGCGGGCGCGGCTGGTGGCGGCAGGGCCGGGCGAGCGGGCCAAGAGCATGGCTTCCTGGATGGGGCTGTACGACCGGGCCCTGGAGGCGGGGCTCGATCGGGCAGGGGCCGTGGTCTGCGTGGGGGGCGGCGCGGTGCTGGACGCCGGCGGCTTTGTGGCGGCCACCTACATGCGGGGCGTCCCCTGGATGGCGGTGCCCACCACCCTGCTCGGCCAGGTGGATGCGGCCATCGGGGGCAAAACGGCCGTCAACCACCCCCGGGCCAAGAACGCGGTGGGCGCCTTCCACCTGCCCCGTCTGGTGGCGGCCGACACGGCCGCGCTGGACACCCTTCCGGCCGCCGAGCTGCGCAGCGGCCTGGCGGAGGTCATCAAGCACGGGCTGGTGGGGGACTGCGAGCTCCTGCAGGCCCTGGAGGACGCCCTGCAGGCCGCCGCCCCCGGCGGGGGGCCTGTGCGGGGCATGCTGCTGCGGGAGATGGTGCGGGACGGGAGCCTGGCCGGCTGGGCGGCCCGGGTCAAGGCCGTGGTGGTCAGCGAGGATCCCCGGGAGAGGGGCCGCCGGGCCATCCTGAACTTCGGCCACACCACCGCCCACGCGCTGGAGGCGGCCCTGGGCTTCCGGCGCATCCGTCACGGCGAGGCGGTGGCGGTGGGGATGGTGACGGCCCTGGAGCTTTCCCGCCGGGTGGGGATCCTGGAGGAGGAGGGCCTGCAGGAGCGCCTGGCGGCCCTTCTGCGCCGGCTGGGGCTGGGCGCCGTGAGGCCGGGCTGGCCGGAGCCGGAGCGGCTGTGGGAGTTCATGGCCCACGACAAGAAGAACCTGTCCGGCAGGCGCCGGTGGGTCTTGCTGCGCCGGGCGGGGGAGCCTGAGGTGGTGGCGGGCGCGGTGGACTTCCCCCTGTTCCGGGAGGTGTGGGAACACCAGCGCCGGGCGTGGGCGGAGGAGGGGGCGGGCGCATGAAGAAGGTGCTGGTCATCCACGGGCCCAACCTGGACCGGCTGGGGCGCCGGGAGGTGACGGTCTACGGAACCGTCACCCTGGAGGCGATCGACCGCCGCATCCGGGAGTACGGGGCGCAGCTGGGCATGGCCGTGGAGACCTGGCAGACCAACCACGAGGGCGCGCTGGTGGACCGGCTGGGGCGGGCGGCGGAGGAAGTGGATGGGGTGGTCATCAACCCCGGGGCCTTCACCCATTACAGCATCGCCGTGCGGGACGCCCTGGCGTCGCTGGCCGCCCTGGAGGTGCCGTGCGTGGAGGTGCACCTCACCAACCTGTACCGGCGGGCCTCCCAGGGGGAGGCCTTCCGGGCCCGGTCGGTGACCGCTCCCGTCTGCTGGGGCGTCATCAGCGGGTTCGGGCCCGAGGGCTACCTGCTGGCCCTGCAGGCGCTGGCCTGGCGCTGGCAGCGGGAGGCGGCAGGGGAGGTTCGGGGGGCATGATCCCGTCGCGGGTGCAGCGGCTGCAGCAGCGCCTGGCCGAAGCGGCCCTGGATGGGCTTGTGGTGTGCGGCCGGCAGAACGTGCGCTACCTGACCGGCTTTACGGGCTCGTCGGGGATCCTGGTGGTGGCCCGTCAGGCCGAGCGGCCGGTGCTCATCACCGACTTCCGCTATGTGGAGCAGGCGGCGCAGCAGGCGCCGGGCACGGTGGTGGAGCAGTTCCGGGACCAGATGGCTCCCGTGCTGGCCGAGGTGCTGCGCCGGCTGGGGCTGGAGCGGGTGGGCTTCGAGCAGGACCACCTCACCTACCAGGCGGCCACCCGGTGGATGGAAGAGATCGGGCAGGTGCGGTGGGTTCCCGTGGACCAGCAGGTGGAAGCCCTGCGGGCCGTCAAGGAACCCGAGGAGCTGCAGCGCATGCGTCGGGCGGTGGAGCTGGGGGACCGGGCCTTCCAGTTCATCGTGGAGCGCATGCGGCCGGGCATGACGGAGAAGGAGGTGGCCTGGCAGCTGGAGGTGTTCCTGCGGGAGCATGGCGCCGAGGCCCTGGCCTTCCCCGTCATCGTGGCCAGCGGCCCCAACGGGGCTCTGCCCCATGCCCGGCCCACGGACCGGCGGCTGGAAGTGGGCGACCTGGTGGTGCTGGACTTCGGGTGCGTGGTGGACGGGTACTGCTCCGACATGACCCGAACGGTGCTGGTGGGTTCGCAGGTGTCCCCCCGGGTGCGGGAGGTGTACGAGCTGGTGCTCCGGGCCCAGGAGACGGGCGTGCAGGCCGTGCGGCCCGGGCGGCGGGGCCAGGAGGTGGACGCCGAGGCCCGGGCGGTCATCGACCAGGCCGGGCTGGGCGAGCACTTCGGCCACGGGCTGGGCCACGGGGTGGGGCTGGAGGTGCACGAGCCCATCCCGCGCCTGGCCCGCACCGCGGAGATGGTGCTGGAGCCCGGGATGGTCACCAGCGTGGAGCCGGGCGTCTACCTGCCCGGGTGGGGCGGGGTGCGCATCGAGGATCTGGTGGTGGTGACGCCCCAGGGGTGCGAGGTTCTGACGCGGTCGCCCAAGGAGCTTTTGTGCGTGGGAGCAGGATGAAGGCGGGCTTCGAGGGAGCGAAGGCAGCGCCGTGATCTCCGTAAACGACCTCCGGACAGGGCTCACCATCGAGGTGGACGGGGAAGTCTGGATCGTCCTGGAGTTCCTGCACGTCAAGCCGGGCAAAGGGGCCGCCTTCGTGCGCACCCGGCTGAAGAATCTCAAGACGGGCAACGTCATCGAGCGCAACTTCCGGGCCGGCGAGCGGGTGCAGCGGGCCCACGTGGAGACCCGGGAAATGCAGTACCTGTACCACTCGGGCAGCGAGTGGGTCTTCATGGACACCCGCAGCTTCGAGCAGGTGAGCATCGACGAGGCCAATCTGGGGGACGCCCCCAAGTACCTGAAGGAGAACGACGTCATCCTCATCCAGTTCTACGAGGGCCGCCCCATCGGGGTGGAGCTGCCCACCTTCGTGGAGCTGAAGGTGGTGGAGACGGAGCCGGGGGTGCGGGGGGACACCGCCCAGGGCGGCTCCAAGCCGGCCCGGCTGGAGACCGGGCTGGTCATCCAGGTACCCCTCTTCATCAACCCCGGCGACGTGGTGCGGGTGGACACCCGCACGGGCGAGTACCTCTCCCGGGCGTAGCCACAGCCGCCGGCGCCGGCGCCCCGGCGGAGGCGGCCGGGGACGCGGCGGGGGTGTGGCCCGGCATACTTTCCCCGCCTCCGCCATAGGGGTGGAGGGCGGAGGGGAGGACAGGCCGTGGCGCACCCCGAGCCGGTGGCGGCGCTGTGGCGCCGCCAGCTTCTGCCCTTCCTGCCCTCTTCGTTGCAGCGGGCCGTGGCGGGCATCCCCGACGCCCTGGCCTGCCAGGCCCTGGAGCTTCGCATCCGCCTGGGCCGGCCCCTCCTCCTGGTGACCGCCGCCGGGGAGGTGGCCCTGCAGCCCGACGGAAGCCCGGCCGGCGAGCTGCGCCGGGCGCTGCACCCCGACCGGGCCTGCGTGGAGGCCTTCTTCGAGCACCTGTCCGGAGGCAGCCTGTATGCGGTGGAGGAGCAGGTGCGGCGGGGGTACCTCACGCTGCCCGGCGGGCACCGGGTGGGGCTGTGCGGGCGGGCCGTGCTGGACGCCGGCGGGGGGCTGCAGGCCCTCACGGAGCTTTCCGGCTTCAACGTGCGGGTGGCCCGGGCGGTGGAGGGCGCCGGGCGGCGGGTGCTTGGCCGGCTGCTGGTGGGGCCGCCGGGGCGGCGCCGGCTGGCCAGCACCCTGGTGCTGGCCCCGCCCGGCGCCGGGAAGACCACCCTCCTGCGGGACCTGGCCCGCCTGGCGTCGGCGGGCGTGCCGGAAATGGGCCTGGCGCCGTGCCAGGTGGTGGTGGTGGACGAGCGCTCGGAGATAGCCGGCTGCTGGCGGGGCATTCCCCAGCACGACGTGGGGCCCCGCACCGACGTCCTGGACGGCTGCCCGAAGGCCGAGGGGGTCCTGTGGGCCGTGCGCGCGCTGGGCCCCGCGGTGCTGGTGACGGACGAAGTGGGCACCGCTGCCGACGTGGAGGCGCTGCTGCGGGCCTGCCACAGCGGGGCCTCCCTGGTGGCCTCCGCCCACGCCGACGACCTGGCCGGGGCTCGCCGGCGCCGGGGCCTGGCCCAGCTTCTGGAGCAGGGCGCCTTCCAGCGGGCGGTGGTGCTCTCCCTGCGGGCGGGGCCGGGCACGGTGGAGCAGGTGGAGGAGCTGCAGGGGTAGCGGCGGGGGCAGGTCAGGGGCAGGGGTGAGCCGGGTGCTGCGGCTGGTGGGGGCTTTCGTGGTGGTGGCGAGCCTGGGTGCGGTGGGGTTTTTGCGGGCGGCCGAGCTGCACGGGCGGGTGCAGGAGCTTCGGGAGTGGTGCCGGGCCCTGGAGATGCTGCGGGCCTGGGTGGCCCACCTGCGGCTGCCAGCCGCCGAGGCCTTCCAGGCGGTGGCCCGCACCAGCGGAGGAGTGGTGGCCGGCAGCCTCGCCCGGGCGGGACAGCTGCTGCAGCGGGGTGGGGGGCTGTCCGCCGGGGATGCGTGGCGGCTGGCCTTCCGCTCCCTGCGGGACCGGAGCTTCCTGGCCGCGGAGGACGTGGCCGTGCTGGAGGGGTTCTGGCGCCAGTTCGGGCGTCTCGACCAGGCTACCCAGCTGAAGAGCTTCGACGGCGCCTGCGAAAGCCTGCGCCGGTGCCTGGAACGCGCCCTGGAACAGGAGCAGCAGCTGAGCCGCCTGGCCCGCTTCTCCGGGGTGGCGGCGGGAATGGGGGTCGTGCTCCTGCTGCTGTGAGCGGCGGGGAACCACGGTGGACGTGACGCTCATCTACAAGATCGCGGGCGTGGGGATCCTCATCGCCATCCTGAACCTGTTCCTCTCCCAGGCGGGCCGCCAGGAGCAGGCCCACATGCTGAGCCTGGCCGGGGTGGTCATCGTCCTCCTGTGGCTTTTGCAGCTCATCGGCCAGCTCCTGCGGGACGTGGAGTCCGTCTTCCGCTGGTGGTAGCCGTGGAGCTGGT
>DATCLL010000203.1:0-2883 GCA_036563935.1 Limnochordales bacterium
TGGCCGGCGCCAGGGCCAGCACCGTCAGCAGCGCCACGATTCCCAGGCTGGTGGCCAGGTCCCCCTGTGTGGCCGGGCGCCCGTTGATCCGAATATCTATAGTGGGTAGCGGAAGGGAAGGCGCGGGCGCCTGGGCCGCCCGGCAGGGGCCTGCGGCCCAAAAGGCCGCCAGGGCTGCCAGGACTGCCAGGCAGGTTGCCGCCGCCAGGCGTCTCCCCACCCGCCGGGGGCGGGTTCCGCCTGCCACACGCCCAAGCCAGGTGCAGGTACACGCGATCATGGCTCATCGCCTCCGAAGCCATCGCCGCCAGCCGGACAGCCACCCCTGCTGGGTTGCGGACAGCACGGGCCTGCCGGGTTGCAAAAGCGGCCCGGCATCCGGCAGTTCCTGCACCCCATCGGGTGTGTCCATGCAGTCCAGACGCACCAGCTGCGAGCCCGACACGCCCAGCAGCAAAAGCCGCTGCCTTCCCACCGCTACCAGCACCACGTACCGGTCCCCGCCCAGGGCCAGGCTGTCCACCAGCCTCAGCAGCCTCCCCTGGCGCCGGACCGGCCGGCTCCCCACCAGCCGGGCGGCCGCGTACGCCAGGGGCCCCAGCACCGCCAGGGCTACCGCCAGTCGAAGCCAGTCGGCCAGTTCCACCGCAGAGCTCCTGCGCCCCCTCTCGCCGGGCCGTTGCCTCAGGGCAGCTCCCGGGCCCGGCGGGCCCGGGTGACGATGTCGTTGATCTTCACGCCGAACTTCTCGTCCAGCAGCACCACCTCGCCCTTGGCGATGGGCTTGCCGTTCACCAGCACGTCCGCCGGCTCGCCGGCCAGCTTGTCCAGCTGGATGACGGAACCCCGCCGCAGGTCCATCACCTCGCCCAGGGTGAGCCGCGCCCGCCCCAGCTCCACCGACAGCTCCACCACCACGTCCAGCAGCAGGGGCAGGTTGGAACCCCCCTGCGGGGGCCCCTCGGGCGCCAGCTCCCCAAAGCGCACCGGGTGGACGTCGGTCAGCTCGCCCCGCCCGGCGCCGGTGCGGGAACGGGCTCCCGCCGGCCTACTGGACGACCAGGTCGGTGAAGTAGACATTGACCACCCTCCCTTTGGCCACCAGCCGGTTGAGGGAGGCGGCCAGCTCCCGGCGCACCTGCTCCAGGCCTTCCCGGGTGGCCAGCTCGTCGGCCCGCCTGGACCGCAAAAGCCCAATGACCATGTCCCGCACCTGGGGATCCCGCTTGCGCAGCTGCTCCACGGCCTCGGCGCGGTCGGCTTCCACCACCACCTTGACCCGCGCGAAGCGCACCACCATCCCCGGCCCGGGTGCCAGGTTCACCACGAACTCGCCCAGCTCCAGGGTGGGGCCCAGCGGGGGCACTTCGGGCTGGTCCGAACGGGCTGCCGGAAGCCGGGCCTCCGTGCGGGTAGGCCGTGCCGGCGCCGCAGGCAGCGAACGGTTGAACAGCACATAGGCCAGAAGGGCGCTGCCCGTGGAGGCCAGGATGATGAGCGCGACGGCCAGGATGGCCCAGCCGACGCGGCCGGCCACCGACCGGGCAGGCTGTGGGGGTGCCGGCGGCTGGTCCGCCGCCATGGACGCTTACCTCCCTCCCTGGATGGAGCGGCCCTCCGTGGGTGACGAGCCCGCCGGTTTCGGCTGCGCCACAGGCTCCGGGCTGTCCAGGCGCAGCAGCACGATGTCCACCCGCCGGTTGCGCTGGCGGTCCGCGGCCGAGCGGTTGGGCACCAGCGGGCGGTACTCCCCGTACCCCGCCGCAGAAAGCCGCTGGGGTGCAAAGCCGTGCCGTTCGATGAGGTAGCGCACCACCGTGGTGGCCCGGGCGGTGGACAGCTCCCAGTTGGAGGGGAACCGCTCGGTCCGGATGGGAAGGTCGTCGGTGTGCCCCTCCACCCGGATGGGGTTGGGCAGCCCTTTCAGCACCCGGGCCACCCGGTCCAGGACCTCCCGTGCATCGGGCCGCAGGTCGGCCTTGCCCAGGTCGAACAGCACCCGGTCGGCCAGCCGCACCACCAGCCCCCGCTCCTCGGGGACCAGTTCCACCCCGGCCCCCAGCTCGCCCCGGGCCACCAGCCGGCTCAGTTCCTCGTAGGCCGCCTGCAGCTGCTGGGTGGCCGGGCTTTGGGTGAAGGTGGGCGCGACCGCCACAGGCGGGCTTCCCACCGCGGTCATGCGCTGCAGGCTGCTGCCCCGCTCAAAGACGCCCACCGACGCCCGGAAGGCGGACAGCAGCAGGTGGAAACGCTGCACGTCGATGCTGGAGATGGAGAACAGGATGACGAAAAAGGCCAGAAGCTGGGTGACCATGTCCGAGTACGTGGTCATCCACTGGGGGGCGGAGAGGTTCACCCCCGTATCGCCGCTGCGGCGCCGCCCGCGGCCGTTAGCGAGCCTGGGCACCGCTGCTCACCGCCTGTCCGGCGCCGCGCGCTGCTGCCGCGGAAGCCGCCTCCTCCTGCCGGCGTCCCCGGGCCCGCTGGCGCGGGGGCAGGAAGGAGCGCAGCTTTTCCTCCACGATGCGGGGGTTCTCCCCCGCCTGGATGGACAGCACCCCCTCGATCATCATCTCGCGCACCATCACCTCGTCCTCGTTCTTCACCCGCAGCTTGCCGGCGATGGGCAGGAAGACCAGGTACGCCAAAAGCGCCCCGTACAGGGTCGTCAACAGCGCCAGGGCCAGGGCCGGGCCCACCGTGGAGGGGTCGTTCAACTTGCCCAGCATGCGCACCAGCCCCACCAGGGTGCCCACCATGCCGAAGGCAGGCGCGTACACGCTCAACGATTCAAACATGGCCTGCCCCCGCTTGTGGCGCTGCTCGATGAAGGTGAGCTCGATCTCCATAATGTTGCGCACCAGCTCCGGGTCGGTACCGTCC
>DATCLL010000204.1:0-13881 GCA_036563935.1 Limnochordales bacterium
CACCAGCCCGCCCACGGCGAAGGCCACCACCGCCCGGCCCCAGGCCATGGCTTCCAGGGCCGCGTAGGGCAGGCCCTCGGCCCGGGAGGGCAGCACCGCCAGGTCGCTGCGGGCCCAGACGGCAGCGGGGTGGCTGCAGGCCCCCAAAAACCGCAACCGCCCCGCCAGCCCCAGCCGGCGGGCCTGGCGTGCCAGCTCCGCCCGCTGCGGGCCGTCCCCGGCCACCCACACCCGCAGCGGAACGCCAGGGGCGACCCGGACGGCCGCCTCCAGGAGCAGGTCCACGCCCTTCACGGGCACAAGCCGCGCCATGCACGTGGCCACGGGGCAGGATGCGCCGGCCCGCCGACGGCCCGAAAGGCGGGCACACCGGGAACAGCCACAGCCCGCACCGCCGGACAGCAAGACCCCGTTGGGCACCACCGTCACCCGCTGCGGGGCCGCCGCCCATGGCCCCAGCCACGCCGAAAGCTCCCCCGACAGGCTGCGGGAGACGGCCAGCACCGCATCGGCCCGCTCCAGGGCCCACCGGACAGCCGCCGTGTGCCACGGCCTGCGCCACGGCGAGCCCGCGGGCGGCAGCGGCCCGTGGATGGAGCACACCAGAGGACAGCGCCGGGAGGGCCGCAGGGCGGCCAGGGCTGCGGCGGCCAGCACCGAAGCCCGCAGCCCGTGGGCGTGCACCAGGCCGGGCTGGCGCAGGGCCACGGCCCGCCGCAGAGCTGCCAGGCTGCGGACGGAGCCGGCTGCCAGCGGCACCGAGGGCTGCGACCCCAGGCCCGGCCACAAGCCGGCAGGGCCTGCCACCGCACAGGCCACGCCCCGCTCCGCAAGCCCGGCCAGCAGGGTACGCAGGTGGGTCAGCATACCCCCCTGCATCCCCTGCACCACGTGCAGCACGGCGCTCACGGGCCTAGCCTGCGCCGGCCGCCGGCGTGGCCATGCGCTAGGCCATGGCCACCTGGGAGGCAGGCTCCACCTGCGCCAGGGTCTGCTCCACCGCCATGCGGGCCATCAGGTGCGACAGGGTGGCCTCAGCACCCTGGTTGGGGTTGGGGCCATCGGGCCCCAGCCCGTCCCGGCACCCACCCGTCTCCGGGTCATACATGGCCACGCCGCCGGCGTTGCGGCCGTAAAACCACTCCAGGGAAAGGCACGCCCGCCGCAGGTAGCGGCGGTCGCCGGTGGCTGCGTGCAGGGCCACCCACAGTTCCGCCATGGCCCCGGCGTCCACCGGCTGCTGGTCGAAGCGGGCCGGTGCCGAGCCCCTCTCCCACCAGCCCCGGTTGCCCACCACGTGTACCACGCGGCCGTCCCACAGGCTTTCCCACAGGAACTCGCTGGCCTGCAGGGCCACCGCCAGGAACCGGCGTTCCCGGGACACCTGCCAGGCGGCCACCAGCCCGTGGGGCAGCAGCGCGTTGCAGTAGGTCATCCGGGGCTCGAACCATCTCCAGCGGGCCTGCGCGCACCCCACGTAGGCCCGCAGCAGCTTGCGGCCCCACCGCCACGCCATCTCCCGGGCCTGGCGGGCCAGGTGCCCGGGCAGCTCCGGCCCGCCCCGGGCCAGGGTGGCGGCGGCCAGAAGCCCGTACGCCACCGGGCGCAGGTGCTGGAAGCCGAAGGTCTTGGGCCAACTCCGCAGCAGCATGCGCAGCGCCCCCTGCCGCAGGGCCTCCACGGGGGCCCGGCAGGCCGCCTCCGCCAGGGCCCAGACGGCGCGGCCCACGGGCTCCTCGGGGGCCTGCTCGTCCAGGAAGCGCCGGTCGTAGCCCACGTCGTTGTGGAACCAGCCGTCCTCCCGCTGGCAGTACAGCAGAAAGCTCAGGTAGCGGAAGGCCAGCTCCACCGCCTCCGGCTGCCCGCAGGCCTGGTGGTAGCGCAGCACGGCCACCAGGGCCCGGGCGTTGTCGTCCAGGGTGTAGCCCTCGTGGGGGTTGGGCACGGCGCCCACCGCGTGCTCCACCATCCCCGTGGGGTCGGTCAGGCGCCGCACGTGGGCCAGGTGGTACGGCGGCCAGCGCATGGGCCGCCGGGCCGCCGGCTGCGCCCGCCGTCCCGGGGAACAGACCGTGGCCGGCACAGCTCGCACGGCGGGCACCCCCTACGTTCCCGCCGACCAGGAGGCCGCCGTGCCCGCCAGGGCCACGCCCGCCCAGCGCCGGGCCGGGCTGTCGGAAGCTGCCTCCTGGGCCACCCACTGCAGGAGGCGCATGTAGCGGACGCCCACCAGCTCCCACCGCAGGCTCTGGCCGAAGGACCAGGCCCGGTGCTCCAGGGACCGGCGCAGCTCGGGGCTGTCCAGGACCCGCAGGATCTCCCTGGCCATGGAGGACGGGTCGCCTGCCTGGCACAGAAGCCCCCGGCCGGGCCCCAGAACCTCCCGGGCGTAGCGGAAGGGGGTGGAGACCACCGCCTTGCCCGCGGCCAGGGCGTAGCTGAGGGTTCCGCTCACCACCTGCTCCAGGTTGGGGTAGGGCGTCACGTAGACGTCGGCCGCGGCCAAAAGCAGCCCCAGTTCCTCCAGGTCCAGGTAGCGGTCGATGAAGCGCACGTGGTCTTGCAGGCCGAGATCCAGCACCAGGTTCTGCAGGTGCTCCCGGTACGCCTCGCCCATGGAGCGCCGCACGTTGGGATGGGTCTGCCCCGCCACCAGGTACAGCACCCGGGGATGGCGGCGGGCTACCTCCCGCACGGCCGCCAGGGCCTGCTCGATCCCCTTGCCGGGCCCGATGAGCCCGTAGGTGAGCAGCACCGGCCGGTCCGGCTCCACCTCCAGCGCTGCCCGAGCCCGCTCCCTGGAGCGGGGAGCAAAGACAGGGGTGCCGTGGGGGATGACCACCATGCGCCCCGGATCGACCCCGTACACCCGCACCAGAAGCTCCACCGCGGAGCGGGCCTGGGCCACCACCCAGCGGGACCGCGCCGCCAGGCGGGCCAGCACGTCCCGCTGCGGCGGGTCGGGGAAGCGCAGCACCGTGTGCAGGGTGCTCACCACCGGCACCCGCAGGGCCTCCACCAGGTCCAGGATGTACGAGCCCCTCACCCCACCGAAGAGGCCGTACTCGTGCTGGACGCTCACCACCTGGCAGCCCCACCGGGCCAGCCACTGTGCCGCCTGCCAGTACTGCTCCCGCTGCTCCGCCTCGATGGCGAACACCTCGTCCACGCCCGCCGGGTAGGGCGCCTGGCGCTCCCACCGCTCCCAGCCGGGGTCCACGGCCACCACCGCGATGCGCACGGCGGGGTTCGCCTGGCGGATGGCTCCCGCCAGGTCGGCCGTGAAGGAGGCGATCCCGCAGCGGCGGGGTGGGAAGGAGCTGACGAACCCTACCCGAAGGGGCGTAGAGAGGGTTCTGCGCAGCTGCACGTGCCGACTCAAGACAGCCTCACCCTCCGTGACACACCTGTTGCACCCACCGGCCGCCCCAGTCCAGAAGGCGCCGGATGGCATCCGGGCTGGCCGCCTCCGCATACACCCGCACCAGTGGCTCCGTGCCGGAGACCCGCACCATGAGCCAGGACCCGTCCTCCAGCAGGAGCTTCACGCCGTCCAGGTCCCGCACGTCCACCACCCGCACCCCGTCCAGGCGCGCGGGGCGCCACGAGGCCAGCCGTTCCTGGAGCCGGGCCCGCTGGCTGTCGCCTGCCGGGATGTCCAGGCGCCCGTACGCGTGGGGCCCCACCCGCCGCTCCAGGTCGGCCACCAGCTCTCCCAGGCGCCGCCCGGTGGCCGCCATGGCCTCCACCAGCAGCAGCGCGGCCAGCACGCCGTCCCGCTCCGGCAGGTGCCCGGCGATGCCGATGCCGCCACTTTCCTCGCCCCCGATGAGGACGTCTCCGGCCAGCATCTGCTCGCCCACGTGCTTGAAGCCCACGGGGGTCTCCACCAGCTCCAGCCCGTACTGGCGCGCCAGGCGGTCCACCATGGAGGTGGTGTTGACCGTGCGCACCACGCGACCCCGCAGCCCCCGGCGCTCCACCAGGTGCACCAGGAGCAGGGCGAAGATCTGGTGCGCATTGACAAAGCGCCCCTGCTCGTCCACCGCCCCGATGCGGTCCCCGTCCCCGTCCACCGCCAGCCCGGCCGCCACGCCAGGCCGCTCCCGCACTGCCTGCACCAGGGGCGTGAGGTTCGCCTCGATGGGCTCGGGGTTGACGCCCCCGAAGGCCGGGTTGTGGTCGCCCCGGATGAGGTAGACCTCCCGGCAGCCGGCCTGGCGCAACGCCTCGGCCAGCACCAGGCGTGCCGCCCCGTGCATGGGGTCGGCCACCACGGCCAGGGATGCCCGGCGGATGAGCTCGCGGTCCACCCGGGGCAAGAGCACCTCCAGGTACTCCGGCTCCGGCTGCCAGGTGCGCACCCTGCCTGCCCGGGCTGCCGCCTCCAGGTCGGCGGCCGGTGGCTCGTCTCCTTGGGCCAAAAGCCGGTTGGCTTCCTCCTGGAGGGGGCCCGTGATGGCCGTGGTGGCCGAGCCGCCGTAGGGCGGCTTGAACTTCAGGCCGTTGAACTCGGGCGGGTTGTGGCTGGCGGTCACCATCACGCCTCCGCCCAGGCCGTGGCGCACCACGTAGGCGGCCAGGGCCGGCGTGGGCAGGTGGCGAGCGGGCAGGTGCACGGACAGCCCGCAGCCGCAGGCCACCTCCGCCACAGCCCGGGCAAAGCGGTCCGACAGGAACCGGGCGTCATACCCCACCGCCAGGCCCCGCTCGGCCCATCCCACCTGCTGCAGGTAGCGGGCCAGGGCCCAGGCCACCACCCGCACCCGCTGGAAGGTGAATCCGTCGGCGATGACGTCCCGCCAGCCGTCGGTGCCAAAGCGGATACCCCTAGCCTGCGGAGAGTCGGACACCAGCCCTCGCCCCCCTAGTTTCGACAGGTTCACCACGAAAGTTTCATGGATCGAGGCTGGGCGCTGATACCCAACGGGGTATGGGTTCTCTCCGGCACGCCGCCAACCAGCTTGATTATTTTGCCATTCAGGGTACCTTTGGGTCAACCGGCCCCGGGCTACAGGTACTCCTGCCAGCCCCGCTCCCGCAGGTGGGCCAGAAGGGCCCGGATCTCCTGGGCCCGCTCCTTGGCGCAGACCAGCAGGACGTCCTCGGTCTGCACCACCACCAGGTCCCGCACGCCCAGCGCCGCGATGAGGCGGGGGCGCCCGCCCCGGGCCCCTTCGCCGCCGTCGAAGACCACGCACCCCCGGGTGTCCAGGCCCACGAACCGCTCGGCCCGGACCACGTTGCCCTCCTCGTCGGGGGCAAACAGCCGTTCCAGGGCCGGCCAGCTGCCGGCGTCGTCCCAGCCGAAGTCCGCGGGAACCACCACCAGCTGGTCCGAGCGCTCCAGCACCCCGTAGTCCACGGAGATGGAGGGCAGCGTCTCGAACACCTGGGCCACCGCCTGCTCCCACCCGGCCGGCGGGCTTTGGGCGATGGCCGCCAGGCCCCGGGCCAGCTCGGGCAGGTGCCGCTCGATGGCCTGCAGGATGGCCCGCGCCCGCCAGACGAACATGCCGCTGTTCCACAGGTGGCAGGCATCGGCCACGAAGCGGCGGGCCACGGCCTGGGAGGGCTTCTCCACGAATCGCCGCACCTGGTACACGTCGTAGCCCTGGCAGTTCTCCAGGCGGGCGCCCAGCTCGATGTACCCGTAGCCCGTCTCCGGCCGGCTGGGCCACACGCCGATGGTCACCAGCGGGTAGCGGCGGGCCGCCTCGGCCGCGGCCCGCACCACCCGGCGGAAGCCCTCGGCATCCCGCACCACGTGGTCGGCAGGCAGCACCACCATGATGGGGTCGTCGCCCCACGGCCCGGGCCGGGTGGACAGGTGCACCGCCGCCAGCCCGATGCATGCCGCCGTGTTGCGCCCCACCGGTTCCACCAGGATGTTGGCGGGTGGCACCGGGTCCAGCTGGGCCCTCACCTGGTCCGCGTACTCCCGGTTGGTCACCACCAGCACCCGCTCCGGGCCCACCAGGGGCAGGATGCGCTGGACCGCCTGCTGGATGAGGCTCATCTCGCCATCCAGGGCCAGAAGCTGCTTGGGCCGGCTGCGGCGGGACATGGGCCAGAACCGCTCCCCGCGCCCGCCGGCCATGACCACAGCCACCAGCTCACCCATGGGACGAACCTCCCTCCCCGCAGCCCCCCTGCGCCGGCGCTTGCGGACGGGGCCCCTCCACCCCGTCGGGGGAAGCCGCCTCCACCCGGAACAGGGTTCCGGGACGCACGGCCAGCCGCTCCGCCGCCGAGCCTCCCACCACCGCCAGCTCCAGGGTTCCGCTGGAACCCACCACCGCCACCAGCTCACCCGGCCGCCCCCGCCCGTAGGTGCTCACCAGGCGCACCCGGATGGGGGATGAGGAGCGCTCCTCTTCGAAGTAGACCAGAAGCCAGCGTTCCGGGACCTCCCCGGGCTGGGGCGCGCCGGATCCCGGGCTCCCGGGCGGGCCGGCGAAGGCGGGCAGCATGGGCACCGGCAGGGTGGTCACCAGGTTGCCGAAACGGTCCACCCGCACCACCTCGCCGCTGCCCGCCCGGGCCGGGAAGGACAGGGGCACCAGGGGCTGGCCCAGTTCGGTTCCCAGGGCCTCCAGGGGCTCCCCGCAGGCCCAGCGGGCCGCCGCGGGGGCGAAGAGGTCCCGCCCGTGGAAGGTGGGAGAGGCCCCGGGGGGTACCGGAAGCCGCACCGCGCGCACCAGGCCGTCCTCCTCCACCGCCGGGTACAGAAGCCCGTTGTCCGGCCCCACCCACCGATACCTACGGGTCTGCACGGCCACGGCCGGCCTGTCCGTGCCCACCCCAGGGTCCACCACCGCCAGAAAGATGGTGCCGGGCGGGAAGTGGCGGTAGCTGGTCCAGAGCACCCACGCCCCTTCTCGCACCGCCTGGGGGGAGATGGTATGGCACAGGTCCACCACCTGGGCGCGCGGGCACAGCCGGGCCAGCACTCCCTTCATCTGGCCCACGTACTCCGAGTCGCCGAAATCGGTGAGCAGCGCCACCACTGTCGCGGCTTTCGGCAACGGCTATCCCTCCCGGCAGGCCCCGACAAACCGGCCCAATGGCACCGGGCCGGCCCGGGAAAGACCCGGCCCGGCCCGGCATCCTGCTTGACAGCGGGCGGCAAGGCGCGCCTGCCCGTGGCGACCTTCCCGGCCGCGTCAGAGGCGGTTGGCCAGGATGGCCGCCTTCACCTCCTGGATGGCCCGGGTCACCTGGATGCCCCGGGGGCAGGCCCCCGTGCAGTTGAAGATGGTGCGGCAGCGCCACACGCCGTCGCGGCTGTTGAGGATCTCCAGGCGCTCCGCGGCACCCCGGTCCCGGCTGTCGAAGATAAACCGGTGGGCGTTGACGATGGCCGCAGGCCCGAAGTAGCGCCCGTTGGCCCAGAAGATGGGGCAGGAGGTGGTGCAGGCCGCGCACAGGATGCACTTGGTGGTGTCGTCAAAGCGCTCCCGCTCCTCGGGGCTTTGCCGCTGCTCGGTGTCGGGCAGGTGAGCCTCGTCGGTAATGAGGTACGGCTTGATGGAGCGGTACGCCTCGAAGAACGGCTCCATGTCCACGATGAGGTCCTTGAGCACCGGCAGGCCCCGCAGGGGTTCCACCCAGATCTCGGAGCCCAGGTCCTTGACCAGCACCTTGCAGGCCAGCCGGTTCACGCCGTTGATGAGCATGGCGTCGGAGCCGCACACCCCGTGCGCGCAGGAGCGGCGAAAGCTCAGCGTGCTGTCCAGATAGCCCTTGATGTAGTGCAGCGCGTCCAGCACCCGGTCCGTGGGCTCCACCTCCACGTCGTAGTGGGCCCAGTACGGGGCGCGGTCCTGCTCCGGGTTGAAGCGCCGCACGTGCACCTTGACCCGCATCAAGCCTCTGCTCCTTTCCGGCCGGCAAGCCCTCCCCGCCGGTCAGTACTTGCGCTCCTTGGGCTGGTAGCGGGTGATGACCACTGGCTTGAACCGGATGGCATGCCGGCCATCCTCGCCCCGCCAGATGAGGGTGTGCTTCAGCCAGTTGGCGTCGTCCCGCTTGGGGTAGTCCTCCCGGTAGTGGGCGCCGCGGCTTTCGGTGCGCTGCAGGGCCGACACCACCAGCGCCTCGGAGAGGTCCAGCATGTACCCCAGCTCCACCACCTCCAGCAGGTCCGTGTTGAAGCGGCGGCTGGGGTCGCTCACCCGAACCCGCCGGTAGCGCTCCCGCAGCTTCTGGATGTCGCTGAGGGCCCGCTCCAGGGTCTCCCGGGTGCGGAAGACCGAAGCGTTGTCCATCATGGTCTGCTGCAGCTCCTGGCGGATGGCGGCCGGGTTCTCGCCCTCCCGGTGGCGGCGCAGCTCATCCAGCTGCTCCCGCAGGGGGTCCAGGGCCTGCGCCGGCCACGGCGGCAGGTCGCTGTGGCGGCAGTACTCCACCATGTGCCGGCCCGCCCGCCGGCCGAAGACCAGGATGTCCACCAGGGAGTTGGTGCCCAGCCGGTTGGCCCCGTGCACCGAGACGCACGCGCACTCGCCCGCCGCGTAGAACCCCTCCACCGGCGTGTTGTTCTCGTCCCGCACCACCCGCCCGTCCACATCGGTGGGAATCCCGCCCATGCCGTAGTGGGCCGTGGGCTGCACGGGCACCGGCTCCGTGGCGGGGTCCAGGCCCAGGTAGGTGCGCACGAAGTCGGTGATGTCGGGCAGCTTGCGGTCCAGCACCTCCCGCCCCAGGTGGGTCAGATCCAGGTGGACGTAGTCCTTGCCCCCGATCCCCCGGCCCTCCCGGATCTCCCAGTACATGGCCCGGGAGACCACGTCCCGCGCGGCCAGGTCCTTGAGGGTGGGCGCGTAGCGCTCCATGAAGCGCTCGCCCTTGGCGTTGCGCAGGATTCCGCCCTCGCCCCGGGCGGCCTCGCTGAGGAGGATCCCCATCTTGTAGATGCCCGTGGGATGGAACTGGTAGAACTCCATGTCCTCCAGGGGGATCCCCCGCCGCCACGCGATGGCCAGGCCGTCGCCCGTGAGGGAGTGGGCGTTGCTGGTGATCTTGAAGATGCGGCCGTAGCCGCCCGTGGCGAACAGCACCGCCTTGGCGTGGAAGGTGTGCAGCTCGCCGCTGGCCAGCTCGTAGGCCACCACCCCCGCCACCCGGCCCGGGTCGGCCATCACCAGATCCACTACCTGGAACTCGTTGAAGAAGGTCACCTCGTGGCGGATGCACTGCTGGTACAGGGTCTGCAGGATCATGTGGCCGGTGCGGTCGGCCGCGTAGCAGGAGCGGCGCACCGGCCCCTCCCCGTAGTTGCGGGTGTGCCCGCCGAACGGCCGCTGGTCGATGCGCCCGTCGGGGGTCCGGTTGAAGGGCAGGCCCCAGTGCTCCAGCTCGTAGACGGCCTCGATGGCGTCCCGGCACATGACCTCGATAGCGTCCTGGTCCCCCAGGTAGTCGCTGCCCTTCACCGTGTCGAAGGCGTGCCACTCCCAGTGGTCCTCTTCCACGTTGCCCAGCGCCGCGCCGATGCCGCCCTGCGCGGCCCCCGTGTGGGAGCGGGTGGGATACAGCTTGGTGAGCACCGCCACCCGCAAGCCCCGGCCGGCCAGCTCCAGGGCTCCCCTCAGCCCCGCGCCGCCGGCTCCCACCACCACCGCGTCGAAGGTATGGTGCATGCCTGCCGAGCCTCCCCTAGGAAGCGGCCACCGGGGGCTGGAAGGCGAACATCACCAGGGCCCCCAGGGCGAGGAAGATGAAGCCGAGCACGTACAGCGCCGACATGCTGAAGGCCCGCCAGCCGGGATGGTGCACGTAGTCGTCCAGCACCACCCGCAGGCCGTTGAGGCCGTGCAGCAGCGCCAGGCCCAGAAGCAACAGGTCATAGGTGCGCCACACCAGGCCCCACGGCCCTGTCAGCCGCCCCGCCACGAAGTCGAAGTCCACCTCTTCCACCGAGTGGATGAGGTGCATCAGCGCCAGGTGGCCCAGGGCCAGGAAGATGAGCAGCAGCCCTGACACCCGCATGAACAGCCAGGCGTACAGCTCGAAGTTGGAACCCGACGGCCTGGGACGAGCGTAGCGCGACGAAGCCACCGCAACCCCCCGCCTCCCGGCTACGAGAACAGCGGCCGCAGCATCAGGTAGGCCGCCGGCACGAACAGCACCACGAAGGCCACGGCCACCGCCCAAAACAGCGCCGCCTGAAAGCGGGTCGCCGAGGGCCAGAAGTCCATGATGATGATGCGCAGCCCGTTCAGGCCGTGGTACAGCACCGCCGCCGCCAGGAGCACCTCCAGGTACCGGATGGCCGGCGCCCGGTAGAACTCCACGAACCGGTTGTACCACTCGGGCCCCGCCAGGACCAGGGCCGTGTCCGCGATGTGGAGCACCAAAAACAGGAGGATCCCCAGCCCCGAGATCCGGTGCAGGGCGGAGGCCAGCATCCCCGTGCCGCCACGATACATTCGGCGCATCCACCCCCGCTTGCGGACGGCCGGCCAGGCCCGGCACACCCGCCGGCCCCGGACGGCCCTCCGGGTTTGCGTGACCACAGGAGAATGCGCCGGATGGCCCGGAACTCCTGCTGAAGGCTGAACGGGACAAACTACAGGTACAGGTCCAGGGCCGCCGTGCGGGCCGGCTCCCGCAGGTGGGCCAGCGCCCTCTCCTGGATCTGGCGGATGCGCTCCCGGGTGACGCCCAGCTGGCGCCCGATCTCCTCCAGGGTGCGGGGCCGGTCGTCATCCAGGCCGTAGCGCAGGGTAAGCACCGTCTGTTCGGTGGGCGTGAGGGTCTTGATGACCTCCCGCAGCTGATCCCGCAGCAGGCTGCGGGCTGCCTGCTCGTCGGGAGGCAGCGAGTCGTCGTCGCCCACGAAGTCGGCCACCCGCATGCCGTCCTCGCCCACAGGGGTCTCCAGGGAGATGAGCTCCTGGGCGGCCCGCAGGGCCTCCTCCACCCGGTCGGCCCCCATGCCCAGCTCCGCGGCCACCTCCTCCGGGCTGGCGTCGCGGCCCAGGGCGTGGCCCAGGCGGTTGGCGGTTGTGTTCACCTTCCCAATTGTCTCCACCATATGAGCCGGCAGCCGGATGGTGCGCGACTGATCGGTGATAGCCCGCCGCACCGCCTGCACGATCCACCAGGTGGCGTACGTGCTGAAGCGGTAGCCTTTGCGCCAGTCGTACTTCTCCACGGCCCGCATGAGGCCGATGTTGCCCTCCTGCACCAGGTCCAGCACGGGCACGCCCCGGTCCACGAAGCGCATGGCCACGCTGACCACCAGGCGCAGATTGGCCTCGATGAGGCGGGCCTTGGCGCTGGCATCCCCCTGCTCGGCCCGGCGGGCCAGCTCCACCTCCTGCTCCCGGGTCAGCAGGGGAACCCGGCCCACCTCCTTCAGGTAGGTGTGCAGGAGGTTCAGCGCGCCCTCCCGGTCGTGGGTGGCCGGGCCTGTCCCGCTCCCGTCCCCGGGATGCCGCGCCGTCCGCACCCGCCGCCCGTGTCCGCGCGGGCGGGCGGTAACCCTGCTGCGGGTTGCCATCAGGCGTCACCCCTCGGCTCGGCCCGGCCGCTGCCGTTGCTCCAGGCCGCCTCGCCCCGCGCCTGGCAGGCCGGGCAGACCCCGTAGAACTCGTGGCGCTGCCCCTCGATGGAGAACCCGGAGCGCGCCCGCACCGAGCTGGCCAGCTCCTCCAGGCGCGGGTCCTCCAAGTCGTAGATACGGTGGCACCGGGTGCACCGGATGTTGATGTGGGCCCGGGGATTGCCGTCGTAGCGGTTGGGTTCGTCGCCGAAGCCCAGCTCCGACACCAGCCCCAGCCGGGTCAGCAGCTCCAGGGTCTTGTAGACCGTCGCCTGGCTCATCATGGGAAAACGTTCCCGCAGGGCCCCGTAGATCTCTTCGGCGGTGGGGTGGGTGGTGGTGGACAGCAGGTACTCGTAGATCCCCATCCGCTGCGGCGTCACCCGGTAGCCGTGCCGGGCCAGCAGATTGTGGAAGTGCCTGAGCTCCTCCCGCAACGTCCCCGCTCACTTTCTACGGATACTGATTCCGTGTAAATGCTATTCCGCCGCACCCGTTCTGTCAACAACGGACCGCCGCCCGTCGGCGGGTGGGCGGGCAGAGCGGCCACCCGGCCCGCCCCGCCCGCTTCCCCCGGACGCCGGCCCATGGCGAGGCGGCCCTCACGCAGCCTGGTGCGCACCCGCCGCCCGGCCCCGCCCCTGCAGCCGCCGGCGGATGGCCGGCAGCAGGTAGCGGTCCAGGCCGTAGTACCAGCTCTTGCTGCCGGCGAACAGCAGCACCACGGCCGCCGTGAACAGGATGGGGTTGGTGCTGGTGGTTCCGGCCAGCATGAAGTTGAGGTTCATGAAGGCGCCCGCCACCGCCGCTGCCGTGGTGGCCACGCCCAGGATGAGGGCCAGGCCCACCAGGGTCTCGCCCACCGGCACCAGGTACGAGAAGACCACCGCGTTGGGCTGCGCCACGTTCTTGAGGAACCAGGCGTACCAGGGCTGCACCGCCGGGTGGTCGCCCGTGGCCTTGGCGATGGCTCCCGCGAAGAACCCCCGCACGGCGCTACCCGCCTCGGGCCCCACCCACCGGGGGTCCTCCAGCTTGCGCAGGCCCGCCTCCAGCCACTGAAAGCCCAGCCACACCCGCAACAGCCCAAACAGCACCCGGTACAGGGTCTGCATGGCCTGTCGCCTCCTCCCTCGTGCCTGACTCCGCCGCCATTGTGCACGCCCCCGGCAGCCGGGAGAAACGGTCGTTTGCCCGGTGCAAACCATGACATCCCCCACGGGCGGGCGTCCCCGCCCGGCCGACCTTCAGGGGACAAATGTCCCACGCCCGCTGCGACGCTTTTCCCTGGGAAGGTCAGGAGGAGCCGATCTACCCTGGGAGGGGCGCGCCGGCGCCACCCATGGCAGCGGAAGGGATGGCCCCCCGTGAGCACTCCTGCGACCCGCCCTGCACGCAAGCCCCAGTACCAGCGGGTTCCCATCCCGCACCGCCCGGTGGCGGAGCGGGTGAGGGACTTCAGCGAGGTGGCCATCACCTACACCGACGCCGACGCCGTCGTGGAAGCCCAGCGCTGCCTGCAGTGCTACCGGCCCGCCTGCGAGGAGGCCTGCCCCAACCACAACCCCATCAAGGCCTTCCTGCGGCTGGTGGCCGAAGGCAGGCCGGAGCAGGCAGCCCAGCTGCTGTGGCCCCACAACCCCCTTCCCGCCTGCACGGGACGGGTCTGCGCCTGGGAGCGCCAGTGCGAGGGGGCCTGCCCGCTGGCCCGCAAGGGCCAGGCCGTGGCCATCGGTGCCCTGGAGCGCTACCTGGCCGAAAAGGGCCTGGCCCACCTGGGGCTGGACAGCCAGGATGCCGCCGGCTCCCTGGCGGGGCCGTGGCCGTCCGGGCGCCAGGCCATCCCCCGGGGGGATGTGGCGGTGGTGGGCGCCGGGCCGGCAGGGCTGGCGTGCGCCAGCACCGTGGCCCTGGCCGGGCTTCGGCCCGTGGTGCTGGACAGCTGGGTGGCGCCGGGCGGGGTCATGAGCTACGGGATCCCGGAGTTCGTCCTGCCCAAGGCGGTCCTGGCACAGGAGATCCGCCGCCTGCAGCGCCTGGGCGTGCAGTTCGTCCAGCAGGTGCGGGTGGGCCGGGACATCACCCTCGAGGAGCTCCTGGCCATGGGCTTCCGGGCCGTCTTCGTGGCCGTGGGGGCCAACGAGCCCGCCCGGGCAGGCGTTCCGGGCGAGGACCTGCAGGGCGTCGTAAGCGCCCGGGACTTTCTCGCGGAGGTGGCGCTGGGCAGGCTGCGATCCGGCCCGCAGGACGGCCGGGCCTCTCATCCCCCGGGCCGGCCCCTGGACGGGCTCCGGGTGGTGGTTATCGGCGCCGGCAACACGGCCATGGAC
>DATCLL010000205.1:0-2162 GCA_036563935.1 Limnochordales bacterium
TCCTGTACACCGTCCACCAGGAGGGCCAGGCCCCGACGCCAGCGCCGGGCCAGCGCGCCGGCCAGGCCGCCCTCGGGCTGGGGCAGGTGCACCACGGCCACTATCCCCTGCGGATGTTCGGTGTCGGCGATGGCAGCCATCACCCGGGGGCCGCAGCGGATGAGCTCGGCCCCGCGCTCGCGGGCCAGCTCCAGCAGCTGCTCCAGCCGTTCCCCTGGCAGCGGGCCGCCTGCCGCCTGCGCCGTGGCGGGCCCGCGGGGCTGTTCTGCCACGAACAGCTGCCGCACTCCGGCGCCGGCCCGCAGTGCCTCCTCCACCAGCCGGGGGCCTTCCACCACCACCAGGCCCTGCTCCCGCCGGGCCCGGGAGCTGCGCAAAAGCCGGCGTACCGCCTGCACCAGGGGATGCCGGGGGCTGTCAAGGTGCCTGTTCCAGCTCTTCCAGTCGCTCATCCTCGCCCATGGCCACCAGGATGTCTCCGGGCTGGATGACGGCATCCCCGCCGGGGGCCACCACGATCTGGTCGCCGCGCCGCAGCGCCAGCACGTGGATGCCGTACTTGGCCCGCAGATCCAGCTCCCGCAGGTTGCGTCCTGCGAAGGGCTCCCGGGCCACCACCTCCACGATGCTGTAGCCGGGCGCCAGCTCGATGTAGTCGATGAGGTTGCCGGAGACCAGGTTGTGGGCCACCCGCACGCCCATGTCCCGTTCCGGGTAGATGACCCGGTCGGCTCCCACCCGCTCCAGCACCCGCCCGTGCAGCTCGCTGGTGGCCTTGGCCACCACGTGGGGAACCCCCATGCTCTTGGCCAGAGAGGTGCACAGGATGCTGGATTCCACGTCCCCGATGCCCACCACCACCACGTCCACGTTGCGCAACCCCAGGGACCGCATCGCGGCTTCGTCGGTGCCGTCGGCCTGCACGGCGTGCGTGACCTCTGCGGCCACCTCCTGCACCCGCTGCTCGGAGCGGTCCACGGCCAGCACCTCGTGCCCCAGCCGGTACAGGGTGACCGCGACGCTGGTGCCGAATCGCCCGAGACCGATGACCGCAAACTGCCGGGTGCGCCGCCGGCGCATCATGGCCACAGACTGCCCGCTCCTCTCCTCGTCCCCGGGGAGGCGGCGCCCGCATGCCGGCGCTCGCCCGCCCCGAAAACCGGGGGGCCGGCCCATCCCTGGAGCCGGCCCGCCCCGCGTGCCCCGCAGCTTGGTGCCTTTTGCCGTTGGCCCCCGGTGGTCATCCCGTCGCCCGGGCAGCGGCCCCCGCCAGGGCCGAGCGAGCCTGGTCCACCAGCCGCGCGAAAGCCTCCCGGTCCCGCACGGCCAGCTCCGCCAGCATCTTGCGGTTGAGCATCACGCCGGCCGCCTTCAAGCCGGCCATGAACCGGCTGTAGGACAGGCCGTGCTCCCGGCAGGCCGCGTTGATGCGCACGATCCACAGGGCCCGGAACTCCCGCTTGCGCAGCCGCCGGTGGCGGTACGCATGGCTCCATGCCTTCAGCAGGGACTGGTTGGCCATGCGAAACCACCGGTGGCGCGCTCCCCAGTACCCCTTGGCCAGCTTCACGATCTTGCGGTGGCGCCGCCGGGTATAGGGGCCACCCTTCACTCTGGGCATGGATTGGACCTCCCCGCACCATCCTGCAAAAGGGCCACGGCCTGCCGCGGGTACGGCCGCCCGTGCGGCCGCGATGGCCGTTGGCCGTGGTCACAGATACGGGATCAGCCGGCGCATGCGGCGCGCCTCGCTTTCGTCCACGAAGTCCGCCCCGGCCAGCCGGCGCTTGCGCTTGGGGTTTTTGTGCACCAGCAGGTGGCTGTGGAACGCATGCTTGCGCCGCAGCTTGCCCCGGGCCGTCACCTTGAAGCGCTTGGCCGCACTGCGATTGGTCTTCATCTTGGGCATGAAGCCTTCGACCGTCCTTACTGCTTACCTCTGCTGCCGCAACCCGGCCGCAGCTTAGCGCTCCGCGGCAGCCCGCTCCGCCGTATCCGGCACGGCCGCTGTCGGCCGGGCGCCGCCTGATGCGCCGGCTGCCGTTGCCGTCGCCGTGGCTGCGGATGGTGCCGCCGCCACCGCGGCGCGGGCCCGGGCCTGCACATCAGGCCGGGGCGCCAGCATCATCACCATGGCCCGGCCCTCAATGCGGGCAGGACGC
>DATCLL010000206.1:0-6825 GCA_036563935.1 Limnochordales bacterium
CACCACCAGCACGTCGTGCAAAAGGGCCACCACCGCGCTGACGCCAAAGCGGTACTCAAAGCGCAGGGTCACGTACAGGAGGATGCCGGCCGAGGTGGCCACCACGGCCCACAGCGCCTGCTGCACCAGCTCCCGGCCCACTACCGGGCCCACCGTCTCGGTGCGGCTGCGCTCCCGCTGCAGGCCGCCCAGGGCCCGCTCCAGCGCCTCGTCTACCCGGCGCACCGCCGCCGCATCCAGGGGCCGTGTCCGGATGAGGACCTCATGCCCGTCGGCGCTGGGCTGCACCACCGCCCCCGACAGGCCCAGGTCCGCCAGTTCCGCCGAGGCCAGCACCCGCCGCACCGCCTCCGCTGTCACGGGCCTGCCAAACGAACGATCCAGCAGCGTGCCGCCCGTGAAGTCGATGCCCACGGCAAAGCCTCGGGCCAGCACGGCCGCCAGGGTGCCCACCAGCACCAGCCCTGTCCACAGCAGGTATGCCAGCCGGTAGCGCATGATCCCCAGGCCCGCCCTCGCCTGCCCCGCCCGGGCCGCCGCCGAGCCCGCCATGGCCTGGGCCTTCACGCCGCCCGCACTCCCCGGGGCAGAAGCTGCCGCGCGGCCCGGTCCGGATCCCGGCGCACCAGCCAGTCAATGAGAAAGCGGGTGATAACCACAGCGCTGAACATGCTCACCACGATCCCCAGGCTCAACGTGACCGCGAAGCCCCGGATGGGGCCTGTGCCGAAGTAGAAGAGGGCCAGGGCCGCGATGAGGGTGGTAACGTTGCTGTCCACGATGGTGCGCAGCGATCCGGCGAAGCCGGCCTGCACCGCCGCCCGGGCGCCCTTGCCGGCCCGGAGCTCCTCCCGGATGCGCTCGAAGATGAGCACGTTGCCGTCCACCGCCATACCCGCCGACAAGAACAGCCCGGCGATGCCCGGCAGCGTCAGGGTGGCCCGCAGCGCCACCAGCACCGCCACCAGCACCAGCAGGTAGATCCCCAGCGCCACGTCGGCCAGAAGGCCGGCGGCCCGGTAGTAGGCGGCCATGTAGGCCAGCACCATCACCACGCCTACTGCCCCGGCCCGCACGCTGAGCTGGATGGACTCCCGGCCCAGCACCGGCCCCACGGAGCGCTCCTCCACCACCTGCAGGGGCACCGGCAACGCGCCGGCGTTGAGGAGCACCACCAGCTGGCGGGCCTCTTCCACGGTGAAATCGCCCTCGATCTGGGCCCGCCCGCCGGTGATGACCGAGCGCACCACCGGCGAGGAGAGGACCTCCCCATCCAGCACGATGGGAATCTGCAAGCCCAGGTAGCGGCGGGTCATCTCTTCAAAGCGCCGGGCCCCCTCGCTGTCGAACTCCAGCGCCACCGCCGGCCGGCCCAGCTGGTCGCGGCTGAGGCTGGCGCGCACCAGGTGCGCGCCCGTCAGCTCCGTGCGGCCCTCGGGGCTGCGAAACTCCAGCAGCGCGGTGCGCCCCAGAACTTCCCGGGCCTGCCGGGGGTCCACCACGCCCGGCAGCTCCACCACAATCCGGCGCGCCCCCTGGCGCTGGATGACAGGCTCCGCCACGCCCAGGCCGTCCACCCTGCGGCGCACCACCGTCAGCGCCCGTTCCAGGGATTCCTCGGTGACGGGCGCGCCGGGGGTCTCCTGGGCCTCCAGCACCAGGTGCACACCCCCCTTGAGGTCCAGCCCCAGGCGCACCGGGCGGCGGGCCACCACCGCCGCGCACACCAGCACCACCGCCACCGTGACCAGGAGCCTCCACCGTTGGGCCAGCATGCCCGATGGCATCCCCCGATTCCGGCCCGCCGCAGCGCCACAGGCTACCACGGCCTGCACCGGCGGGCACAGCCTGGATTATAGGCGCCGGCGGCAAAGACTGTCAAACGCAGGCGGCCGCAGCCGCCTCACAGCAACACCGTTCCGTTGATGGCCAGCTGGAAGCGAAGCCCCAGGAACTCCGCCGCGCGCCGGCACATGAGCATGCGGCCCAGGAAGATCTCGAAGTATTCCATGGTGGAGCAGATGTCCGTGTCGATGGACAGTTCCAGGACGACGCAGCGGGCCTGGGCGTCCACCCGCAAAAAGGAGCGGCGGGCCGCATAGTTCACCCGGTCGTGGACGTCGAAGCGTGCCGGGTCCGGGTTCTGCACCCGGGTGCGGTGCACGTCGCTTTTGTCGGCCAGGATGAGGGCTGCCGACACGGGGTTCACCGGGTAGCCGCCCTCCTCCTCGTGGTTGCCCACCGCGCCCGCCACGGTGGCCACCTCCTGAGCCGGCATGCCCAGCTCCTCCAGGATGCCGCAGGCCAGCACCGCGCCCAGCGGCCCGTGGCCCCGGCGGCAGATGGCGTTGCCCACGTCGTGCAGGTAGCCCGCCACCTCCGCCAGCTCCGCCTCCCGTCGGGGCCGGCCCAGGTGGGTCATGACGTTGAAGCCCACCCGGGCCACCAGCTCGGCGTGGCGAAAGCCGTGCTCGGTGTACCCCTGGGCCGCCAGGTGCCGGTTGGCCGCCTCGATGAGGGCCCGCACCCGGGGGTGCGCGCGCACCTGCTCCAGGGTCACCCGGGCCGTCCCTGCGTGCCGGTTCTCTTCGGGCTGTGGCGCCTGAGCCGTTCCGCCGGCCTGCCCCGTCACGCCTGCGGCTGCCTCCCGTCGCGGGTAGTGTGGGCCGGGGTCAGGCTTCGTCTTTCCCCTTCACGTACCCCACCCCGGAACGGTTCATGCGCACCTCCACCTTGTCCGCGATGCGCACCGTGAGGGTGTCGTCCTTGATGGCGGTGATCTCCCCGTGGATGCCCCCGATGGTGACGATGCGGTCGCCCCGCTTGAGGTTCTTGAGCATCTGCTGGCGCCGCCGCTGCTGCTGCAGCTGGGGACGCCACAGCAGGAAGTAAAAGATGACCAGAGGCACCAAAAGCGCCAGCGCAAAGGAGACAGGATTGCCCTGCTGCCCGCTGGTCTGCGCCAGCAACTGCCATCCTGCCGGCTGCCAGGTGGGCATCAAGTCCCATCGGCCTCCTTTCCGGCCTGCGAACCAAAGCGCAGCGCAATCTCCTCCCGAAGGGCTTCCAGCTGTCCCTGCCGGATGGCCTGCCGCACCCGGTCCATGAGCCGCATCATGAAGCGTACGTTGTGCACGGTAGCCAGCCGCATGCCCAGCACCTCCCCGCTTTTGAGCAGGTGGCGCACGTAGGCGCGGGTGAAGCGCCGGCAGGTGTAGCAGTCGCATCCCTCCTCGATGGGCTCGTGGCGGTCCCGGCTGGCAGCGTCCTTCAGGCTGCGCCGGCCTTCCCACGTCCAGACGGCGCCGTGCCGGGCCATGCGGGTGGGCAGCACCGAATCGAAGAGGTCATACCCTCTGGCCACGGCCTCCACCAGCACGTCCGGCGAGCCCAGGCCCATCACGTACCGGGGCCGCTCGGGCGGGAGCAGGGCCTGCAGCTCCTCCAGCACCTCGTACATGAGCGGCTTCGGCTCGCCCACGCTGAGCCCGCCCACGGCCAGCCCGTCCACGGGCAGCTCCAGAAGCTCCTCCAGGCTGCGCCGGCGCAGGTCCCGGAACACGCCCCCCTGATTGATGGCGAACACCAGGCGCAGCTGCCCGTGGCGCTCCACCAGCTCCCGGAAGACGGCCACGCACTCCCGGGCCCACTGGGCCGTTCGACGCACGGCCTGCTCAACCTGCGTGCGGGTGGCGGGAAAGCCCACGCACTCGTCCAGCACCATGCTCACGTCGGACCCGAAGGCCCACTGGGCCTCCATGGCCCTCCTGGGGGTGAGCCACTGCAGGGAACCGTCCACGTGCGAGCGGAACAAAACCCCCTCGTCGCTCACCCGCCGCAGGGGCGCCAGGCTGAACACCTGAAAGCCGCCACTGTCGGTAAGGATGGGCCCGGCCCAGCCCATGAACCGGTGCAATCCCCCTGCCTGCTGGATGAGTTCGGGGCCCGGCCGCAGCAGCAGGTGGTACGTGTTGGCCAGGATGATGCGCACCCCCGCCTCCGCCAGCTCGTCGGCGGCCAGGGTGCGCACGCAGGCCCGGGTTCCCACCGGCATGAACTGCGGGGTCTCCACCGGCCCGTGAGGGGTGTTCAGCTGCCCGAGCCGGGCCGGCCCCGAAGCCGCCTGCTGGAGCACGGTGAACGCCGCAGCCCCTGTCATGGCAGGATGAGCATGGCATCCCCGAAGCTGTAGAACCGGTACTTCATCTCCACCGCGGAGCGGTACGCCGCCAGCACCCGCTCGGTGCCCCCGAAGGCGCACACCAGCATCAGCAGCGTGGAGCGGGGAAGGTGGAAGTTGGTCACCAGCACGTCCACCACCCGAAACACGTAGCCGGGGTAGATGAAAAGCTCGGTCCATCCGCTGCCGGCCCGCACGGAGCCGTCCGGGGCCGCGGCGCTCTCCAGCGCCCGCACCACCGTGGTGCCCACGGCCCACACCCGACCGCCCCGGGCCCGGGCCTGCTCCACCGCCCGGGCCGTTTCGGCCGGCAGGGTGTAGTATTCGGGGTGCATGCGGTGTTCCTCGACGTGCTGCACCCGCACCGGCCGGAAGGTGCCGGCGCCCACGTGCAGGGTGACGAAGGTCAGGGTGACGCCGCGCCGCTTCAGCTCTTCCAGCAGCGCGGGGGTAAAGTGCAGGCCCGCGGTGGGCGCCGCCGCCGACCCCTCCACCCGGGCGTACACCGTCTGGTACCGCTCGGGGTCGGCAGGCGGCCGGCGGATGTACGGGGGAAGGGGCAGCTCTCCCCGCTGCTGCAGGATTTGCTCCACGGGTCGGCCTGTAGGGCTTTCCAGCTGCAGCAGCCGCCCGCCTTCCCCTGTGCGTGCCAGCACCCGGGCCAAAAGCTCCCCTTGCGCCAGCTCCAGCACCTGGCCCGGCAGCACCTTGCGCCCGGGCCGCACCAGCGCCCTCCACGTGGCAGCGGGCCGGCCGGGTTCGGGATGCAGCAGCAGCACCTCCACCCGGCCGCCCCCGGGAAGGCGCCGCCCCCGCAGCCGGGCCCGGCGCACCCGGGTGTCGTTGAGTACCAGCACGTCCCCCGCACGGGCGTACTCCACCACATCCCGGAAGATGCGGTGCTCCATGCGGCCGCTTTCCCGGTGCAGCACCAAAAGGCGGGAACTGTCCCTGGGCTCGGCAGGGCTCTGCGCGATGAGATCCTGGGGCAGCAGGTAATCGAAGCGCTGAACCTCCACCGCCGCCCCGCCCTACCGCCTCGGGTGCAGGCCCGCGGGGGCCAGCCGCCGCAGGGCCCCCCGCCCCGGCGCGGCGGGCACCACCGCCGGCCCCGCAGCCGGCCAGGCCTGCCCGCGAGGCGGCCACGCCGCAGCCGGCGGGCTACCCCCCAGCGCCGCCGTCCCGGGCCACCAGGTCCAGCCGGAAGGCCAGGAGGGCCCCTCCCGTCTCGGCGGCGCTGTCCCGGCAGCGCTGTCGGCGGTGCCGGCCACCACGGCCTGCGCCTGCGGAGCCCGGGCCGCCTGGGGCGCCTCCCAGGGCAGGCCCTCGGCCAGGGCGGCCGCCACGGCCAGCCCGCCTGCCAGGAGGGCCACCATCGCCAGCGCCGCTGCCGCCGCCGGGCGCCGGGCAGCCAGCCGCCACAGCCAGGCCGCCGGCCGCGGCAGAAGCCACCCCTCGGCTTCCTGGCCCGGGCGTGCCCCCTGGCCGGCGTCCAGCCACACCTCGCAGAACAGCCCGCCCTGGGTCAGCACCACCGCCCGGCGGCCATGGCGCTCCACCAGTACGCCCTTCACCCGGCCGAGGGGCATGCCCGGCCACCCCCCGCCGTGCCCGCCAACCCCACCTGCTGCGGCTGCGGGCCGCCGCCGGAACCTTCCAGGTACTCCCTCAGGTGGGGGAAGTCGCCGCAGAGGATGAGGGCCACCGCGATGATGTACTTGCGCTGGCGTTCCAGGGTCTTGCGGCTCACGGGCGCCACCTGCTGCAGCTCCTTGAGGGGAAGGCACCCTCTCTCCAGCAGCTGGCGGCGCAGCTGGGGATGCTGGGCGATGAGGCGGGCCACCTCCACGGCCCGTTCCCGGGCGTCCCGATGCCGGGGGGACAGCCGCACCAGGTCCGAGAACCGGATCCCGAAGCGCTGCAGCAGGCTGGAGAGGCGCCCGATCTCCTCCCGCCGCTCCCGGGCCAGCATCTCCTCCTCAAAGCGCCGCTGCGCGTCGGCCGCCTCCATCTGCGCCAGCCACTCCCCCGCCTCCTCGCCGCCCGCCCGCTCGGCCAGGTCGCTGACGGGGATCTCGGCGCGGCGGGCCGCGCTCTTGCGCAGGTGGTCGATGAGGCGGCGCCGGATTACCATCTCGGCGAAGGCCAAAAAGGAGCCTCCCCGCTGGCGGCGGTATGCGCTGATGGCCTCGTTGAAGGCCATCAGGGCCACGCTGGCCTCGTCGTCCCGCCCCGGGCGCACAAACCTCCCGCTCACCGCCGCTGCTGCCCGCATGACGAAGGGACGAAAGCGTCGCAACAGGGCCTCCCGCGCCGCCCGGTCCCCCTGCTGGGCCTGCCAGACCAGCCGGTCCAGTTCCGCCCCTGCCGCAGCGGGCAGGAGCGGCCCGCCGCCACCACCCACCGCACGCATCCCCCTCGCTTACTGCATCAGCCAGAACAGGCCCGCCATCACCGCGACCCCCAACGCCCCTCCCGCCGCCACCTCCATGGGGGTGTGCAGGCCGCCCTCCAGGCGGCTCTGGCCCACCAGGCCCGCCAGCACCAGGGCCATAAGGGTGAGAAGGCCGCTGCCGCTGATGAAGAAGATGGCCGTGGCCAGGGCGAAGGCCACCGCCGCATGGCCGCTGGGCATGCCGCCGCTG
>DATCLL010000207.1:0-3712 GCA_036563935.1 Limnochordales bacterium
GGACGGGAGGGGTCAGGGGTGGAAGTCCAGCGGATCCGGCACGCCAGCTTCCGCATCGTGACGGACCGGGGAGTGCAGGTGTACCTGGACCCGTGGCAGCTGCCGGAGGGGTTGCCCCCGGCCGACGTGGTGGCCATCACCCACGACCACCACGACCACTGCTCGGCGCCGGACGTCCGCAAGCTGTGGAAGGCGGGCACTGTCCTTGTGGGGCCGGAGGCGGTGCGGGCCCGGTTGGCCGGCGAGGGGCTTGCGGTGCAGGTGGTGCAGGTCGGGCAGCAACGGGATGTGATGGGCGTTCGCCTGCGCGCCGTCGAGGCGTACACCGTCAGCAAGTTCCGCGCGTCGGGGGAGCCTACCCATCCCCGGGAGAAGGGGTACGTGGGCTATTTGCTGGAAGCCGACGGCCGGCGGGTCTACTTCGCCGGGGATACCGACGTGGTGCCGCCCGAGGTGGATGCGGCAGGGCCGGTGGATGTGGCGCTGGTTCCCGTGAGCGGCATCTTCGTCATGACCGCAGAGGAGGCAGCTGCCCAGCTGGCCGGGCGGGCGGTGCGCCGGGCGGTTCCCATGCACTACGGGGCCCACGTGGGCACCGCGCAGGACGCCGAGCGCTTCCGCCGGCTGGCCCCGTGCCCCGTGACCGTTCTGGCCGACGGCGAAAGCCTGCAACTGTAAGAAGACCGTTGCGGCCTGGGCGGCGCTTTGGGACGCGTAGCACCCACACGTGCAGAGGAAGGGAGCGTGGCATTGGTGCTGTCTGTGGTGCCTCTCATGCCCACGGCCCGCCGCATCCTGGAGGACATCCTGGGGGTCAGCCCGGGTGAGCAGCTGTGCCTGGTGACGGACACGGACCGGCCGCAGGCGGTGACCGCCGCCCTGGCCTCAGCCGGCCGCTACCTGGGGGCCGAGGTGACGGTGGTCACCATGCAGGCCCGGGACTACGGCGGCATCGACCCGCCCGTGCCCGTCCAGCAGGCCATCTGGGCCAGCCAGGTGGCCATCCTGCAGACCAGCTTCGCCACCACCCACACCCACACGGTGCGGGAAGCGCTGGCCCGGGGCGTGCGGGTGTGCGAGTTCTGGGGCGTCACCGAAGACATGATGCTGCGGGGCGGCCTCAGCGAAGACCCGGTCTGGCTGGAGCGGGTCACCGACCGGGTGGGAACGCTGCTGGAACAGGCCCGGGAAGCCCGCCTTACCACCCTGGAGGGAACCGACATCCGCGTGCGCCTGGCCGGCCGCCCGGCGCTGCGCCTGGCGGGCACCGCCCGCACCCCCGGCAGCTTCGCCTCCTTGCCGGCCGGTGAGGCGGCCGTCGCGCCCCTGGAGGGCAGCGCCACGGGCCGGCTGGTGATGCCGTACCTGGTGGAGCACCGGGACATCGGGCGGCCCAAGGAGCCCCTGGAGGTGCGGGTGGAAGAGGGCCGGGTGGTGGAGGTGAAGGGCGGGGTGGAGGCCGGGCGGCTGGCGCGGGCCCTGGAGGAGGCCGGGCCCCTTGCCGGCAACCTGGCCGAGTTCGCCATCGGGACCAACCGCCGCTGCCGCCTGGACGTGGGCCTGCGGGAGGCCAAGAAGGCCTGGGGCACCGCGCACGTGGCCCTGGGCGACAACCGCACCCTGGGTGGAACGGTGGAAAGCCCCCTGCACATCGACCTCATCTTCCAGCGGCCCACGGTCACCCTGGACGGCCAGGTGGTGGTGCGGGATGGTGTGCTGCTGGTAGAGGCCGGCTGAAGCGGCGACCCGGTGGGGTGTACCCAGGTAGCTTTCCCAGACGGCAGGGAAAGAGGTGTTGTCTCCTTGCGGCCGGAGGCCGTCATCGTGGACGCCCTGCGAACACCGGTGGGCAGGTACGCAGGGGCCTTAAGCGACGTGCGCCCGGACGACCTGGCGGCGCTGGTGCTGAGAGCGGTGCTGGAGCGCAACGGCATCGAGCCGGGCTGGGTGGACGACGTGTACTTCGGCTGCGCCAACCAGGCCGGGGAGGACAACCGCAACGTGGCCCGCATGGCAGTTCTCCTGGCGGGCCTGCCCGAGACGGTTCCCGGCGTGACGGTGAACCGCCTGTGCGCCTCCGGCCTGGAGGCGGTCATCCAGGCGGTGCGGGCCATCTGGGCGGGGGAGGCGGAGATCGTGGTGGCCGGCGGGGTGGAAAGCATGAGCCGCGCCCCCCTGGTGCTGCCCAAGCCCGAGACCGCCTTCCCCCGGGGGGCCCAGACCCTCCACGACACCACCCTGGGCTGGCGCCTGGTGAACCCCCGCATGGCCGAGCGCTACCCGCCCCTCTCCCTGGGGGAGACGGCGGAGAACCTGGCCGAACGGTACGGGATCTCCCGGCAGGAGCAGGACCTGTTCGCCCTGGCCAGCCACCGCAAGGCGCACCAGGCCTGGGAGGCCGGCCGCTTCGCCCGGGAGGTGATCCCCGTGGAAAAGCCCTCCCGCAAGGGGGCGGCGGTGCGGGTGGAGCGGGACGAGGGCATCCGCCCGGACACCTCCCTGGATAAGCTGGCGAGCCTGCCGCCGGCCTTCCGGGACGGAGGAACCGTGACCGCGGGCAACTCATCTCCCCTCAGCGACGGGGCGGCGGCCGTTCTGCTCATGGCCGAGCACCGGGCGCGGGCCCTGGGCCTGCGGCCCCTGGCGCGGGCCGTGGCCAGCGGGGTGGCCGGGGTGCACCCCAACTACATGGGCATCGGGCCGGTGCCGGCCACCCGCCAGGCCCTGCAGCGCGCGGGCCTGAGCCTGGAGCAGATGGACGTCATCGAGATCAACGAGGCCTTCGCCGCCCAGGTGCTGGCGTGCTTGCGGGAGTGGCGGGTGGAGCCGGACGATGCCCGCCTCAACCCCAACGGCGGCGCCATCGCCATCGGCCACCCGCTGGGCTGCAGCGGCGCGCGGCTGGTGGGCACGCTGGTGCACGAGCTGCACCGGCGGGAAGGCCGTTTCGGGCTGGCAACGCTGTGTGTGGGCGTGGGGCAGGGCTTGAGCCTGGTGGTGGAGCGGCTAGATCGCTGATGGGCCTGGGACAGGGGCCGGAAAGGGGGTTTTGAAGGCGGTGGCGGCGCGGGCGGCTTCCAAGGTAATGGAGGCCCGGCAGGCCATCGGGCGGCTGCGGGATGGCTGCACGGTCATGATCGGTGGGTTCGGGCTGGCCCTGGTGGACGCGCTGGTGGCCAGCGGCCTTCGGAACCTGACCGTCATCAGCAACAATCTGGGCGAGCCCGGCAGGGGCCCGGGGCTGCTTTTGCGTACGGGCCAGGTGCGCAAGGCCATCGGCTCCTTTTTCACCTCCAACCCGGAGGTGGCGGCGGCTTGGCAGCAGGGGCGCCTGGAGGTGGAGCTGTGGCCCCAGGGAACGCTGGTAGAGGCCATCCGGGCGGCAGGGGCAGGGCTTGCCGCCTTTTACACCCCCACGGCCGCGGGAACCGACCTGGCGCAGGCGCTGGGGCTTGAAGTGCGGGAGTTTGGCGGGCGACCGTGTGTGCTGGTACCGGCCCTGCGGGCTGACGCCGCCCTCATCCGGGCGTGGCGGGCCGACGAGCTGGGCAATTTGGTCTACCGCAAAACGGCCCGCAACTTCAACCCCCTCATGGCGGCTGCCGCCGACTACGTGGTGGCCGAGGTGGAGGAGGTGGTGCCGGTAGGGGAGCTGGATCCCGAGCAGGTGGTCACGCCCCACCTCTACGTGGACGCCGTGGTGCTGGCCCCG
>DATCLL010000208.1:0-2698 GCA_036563935.1 Limnochordales bacterium
AGCGAGGCGTTCGTGTACGGCTTCATGCGCCGCATCCTCTTCGGCCAGCGCCAGCGCTGGGCGGAGCTGGCGGCGCCGCTGCGGGAGCTGACGCCGGAGTTTGCCTACCGTAACCTCAACGGCCCGATCCACCCCGGCGCCCTGCGCTTCTACCGGGAGGCGGGGGTGGCCCGCTGAAGGCGGGGGTGGCCGGGTTGGGCGCAGGCAGGTGGGCAGGCGGGGTCAGGGGGGAGCCGCGGTGACGCTTGCGGCCGATCAGGGTCCCCTGCGGCGGCTGCAGGGCTGGCAGCGCTCGGTGATGGCGGCCCTGGCTGTGGCCATGACCGCAGTCCAGACCTACACCGCCATCTTCGGCGCTTTCGAGGCGCTGCGCCAGCGGTCCGTGCACCTCACCTTCGCCCTCATGCTGGTGCTGGGCCTGTACCGGTGGGGGCGGGCTGAGGAGAACCGGCTGCGGTGGTGGGACTGGGTCCTGGTGGCCCTGGGAGGCCTGTCCGTAGGCTACATCGCCTACCAGGCCCCCGTCATCGTAACCCGGTTCAGCTACGTGGAACCCCTCTCCCCCGTCGACCTGGCCGCCGGGCTGGTGGCCCTGGTGTTGCTGCTGGAGGCGACCCGGCGGGCGGTGGGCCCCGCCATGGCCGCCATCGCCCTGGCGGCGGTGGTGTACGGCCTGGCGGGCCATCGCCTGCCGGGCGAGATCGGCCACCGGTACCTTCCGTGGACGTGGGTGGTGGAAAACCTCTTCTTCACCCACTCGGGGGTGCTGGGGATCCCCCTGGGCGTCTCCGCCACGGTGGTGTTCAGCTTCATCTTCTTCGGCAAGCTGCTGGAGCGGACGGGGGCCGGCCAGTTCTTCATCGACCTGGCCTGTGCCCTCATGGGGCGCTACCGGGGAGGCCCGGCCAAGGTGGCGGTGGTGGCCAGCTCCCTGATGGGGACCCTGTCGGGGAGCGCCGTGGCCAACGTGGTCACCACGGGAACCTTCACCATCCCCCTCATGAAACGGCTGGGCTACCCTGCGCCCTTTGCGGCGGCGGTGGAGGCGGTGGCCTCCTCGGGCGGGCAGATCATGCCCCCGGTCATGGGCGCCACCGCCTTCATCATCGCTTCCCTGCTGGGCATCCCGTACATCTACCTGGCCGCGGTGGCGGCCGCTCCGGCCGTGCTGTACTACCTGGCCGTCTTCCTGCAGGTTCACGGCCGGGCCTGCCGGCTGAACCTCACGGGCCTTCCCCCCGACCAGCTGCCCCGGCTGGGGCCGGTGCTGCGCCATGGGTGGCCCTTTCTGCTGCCGCCGGCGCTTTTGGTCGTCGCCCTGGCCCGGGGGTACACCCCCGTGCGGGCGGCGCTGTGGGCCAGCGCCGCGGTGGCGGCTTTGGGGCTGCTGAAGGCTCGCCGCCACCTCAACGCCGCAGGGTGGCTGGCGGTCTTCGAGGGGGCGGCCCGGGACGCCCTTCAAACTGCCATCGCCACGGCTGCTGCCGGGGTGGTGGTGGGCATGGTCACCCTCTCCGGGGTGGGCCTGCGCTTTTCCAGCCTGGTGGGTGCGGTGGCCGCCGGCCAGGCCTGGCTGGCCCTGGTGCTGGTGGCGGCCACCACCATCGTCCTGGGCATGGGCCTTCCCACGGTGGCCGCCTACATCGTTCAGGTAGCCCTCACGGTGCCGGCCCTTACGGCCATGGGGGTGCCGCCTTTGGCGGCGCACCTCTTCGTCTTCTACTTCGCCTCCATCTCCGCCATCACTCCGCCCGTGGCGCTGGCCGCCTTCGCCGGAGCGGCCATCGCGGGCACCGAGCCCATGCGGGTGGGCTGGATTGCCTTCCGGCTGGGCTTTGCCGCCTTCCTGGCCCCCTTCCTGTTCGTCTACCGGCCGGGGCTGCTGCTGCAGGGAGGGCCGGTGGAGGTGGCGGCCTCCCTGGCGGCGTCCGTGGTGGGAGTGGCGGCCCTGGCCAGCGCGGTGGAAGGATACCTGGCCGGGCCCCTGGCAGCCTGGCAGCGGTGGGTGCTGGGCCTGGGTGGCGTGGTGCTGGTGGCGCCCGGGTGGGCCACGGACCTGGCAGGCGCTTTGGCGGTGGCCGGGGTGGCGCTGGCCCGGTGGAAGCAGGCCGGGATGAGACTTCCCGTGGCGCCGCGGCTGCCCCAGCGCTCCGGATGAGGCTGTCCGGCAGGATGAGCAGGGAGTTTGCTCCACAGCGTTGCCAGCTCTGCCGGATTTGGTATACCATTGGAGCGTCACCCGGGAGCGTCGGGCGGCGGGGGGCCGGATGCGACCGAACCGAGACCAGTGGGCGGCGCTGCTGCTGTTGGGCGTGGCCGGGCTGTACCTCTGGGGAACCTTTCAGTACGGCGACGAGGGGCCGCCTGGTATGCCCACAGCCCGCACTTTCCCTCTCCTGCTGGACGGGGCGCTGGCGGTGCTGGCGCTGGTGCTGGGGATCGGGGCCAGCCTGGGCGGCGTGGGCCGTCCGCAGCCGGCGCACGGTGGGGCGGCAGCGCCGGATAGCCTTCCCTTCGGCCAGGGCGAGGGGCAGGCAAACGATGTCTCCCGTTCTGCCCAGGAGCTTCCCGGCGCGGCCCGCGAGCCGGGGCCCCCGGACGGTTCGGCCCTGCGGCGTGTGGCCCTGGCGGTGGCCCTGCTGGCAGGCTACCTGGCGGCGCTTCCCAGGGCCGGTTTTCTCGTCAGCACGGTGGCGTT
>DATCLL010000209.1:0-8944 GCA_036563935.1 Limnochordales bacterium
GCTCCGGATGGCGGAAGAGGGCGTTGTCGTCCACCTCCACCTTGCCGTCCAGGGCTACCAGCTCGCCGGAACGGGTGAGGGCCAGGGGGTTGATCTCCACCAGCTGGGCGTCCTTGGAGACCGCCAGCTCGTAAAGGGTGCGCACGAAGCGCTCCAGCTCCCGGCGGCTTTCCGGCGGGGCCCCGCCCCGCTGCAGCAGCCGGCGGGCCTGGAACGGGCACAGCCCCAGGCAGGGGTCCACCCACTCCTTGGCGATCCGCTCCGGGGTGGTCTCTGCCACCTCCTCAATGTCCACGCCGCCTGCGGTGGAGAAGATGCCCACCAGCTGGCCGCGGCTTCGGTCCAGGGAGAAGCTCAGGTAGAACTCCGCCTGGATGTCCACGGCCTGCTCCACCAGCAGCCGCTCCACCACCACGTCCCGCACCCGGCTGCCCAGCAGGGCCGAAGCCGCCTGCTCGGCCTCCTCGGGGGTGCGGGCGATGCGGATCCCCCCCGCCTTGCCGCGGCCGCCCAGCGGGATCTGGGCCTTCACCGCCACCGGCCCCAGCCTCCGGGCCACCTCCCGGGCCTGCTCGGGCCGGCTTACCACCTCGCCCTCGGGAACCTTCAGGCCGGCCTCCCGGAACACGGCCTTGGCCTGGGCCTCGATCAGGCGCATGCTGCCTGCCTCCCCACACCTGGCCTGGCGCCTGGGCGCCGAACTACCGCTCGTACACGGGGGTGAGCCACTCGCGGTAGCGGGCCACCTTCCCCTTCACCACGTCGAAGTACAGGCGCTGGATGGAGCGGGTGATGGGCCCCATGGTTCCGTCCCCCACGGGACGGCGGTCCACCTCGCCCACCGCGCTCACCTGGGCGCCCGTTCCCACCAGGAAGATCTCGTCGGCCACGTACAGCTCCGTGCGGTCGATGGGCCGCTCCTCCACGGGCAGCTTCAGCTCCTCCCGGGCCAGCTGCACGATGGTGGCCCGGGTGATCCCTTCCAGGATGTCCGCGTAAACGGGCGTGGTCACCAGGCGGCCGTCCCGGACGATGAACAGGTTTTCGGCGCTGCCCTCGGAGACGTGGCCGTCCTCGGTGAGGAAGATGGCCTCGTCGTAGCCGTCCTCCATGGCCTCGGACTTGGCCAGGGCGGCGTTGACGTAGGCGCCGCAGATCTTGGCCCGCATGGGGATGGCGTTGTCGTTGACGTGGCGCCAGGAGGAGACCCGGCACCGGATGGGCTTTTCCACGTCCAGGTAGGGGCCGAAGGGGACGGCAAAGACCAGAAAGCCGTCGGACAGCCCGTGCAGGCGCACGCCGATGGCCTGCTCGCTCTTGTAGAAGAGGGGCCGCACGTACACGTCCTCCTGGTCGCCGTTTCTGCGCAGAAGCTCCAGGGTCACCTGCTCCAGCTCATCCAGGGTGAGGGTGGGGCGGATGCGCAGGATCTTGCAGGAGTTCAGCATGCGGCGGTAGTGGTCTCGCATGCGGAAGACGTACAGCTGGCGGTCCTCTTCGTTCCAGTAGGCCCGGATGCCCTCGAAGCAGGCGGTACCATAATGGAGCGCGTGGGTCATGACGCTGATGCGGGCTTCCTGGAGGGGAACCATGCGGCCCTCCACGTACGCGTATCTGCCCATGTGAGGATGGCGCCTCCTCCAGCGGTTTGAGCCGGAACCGGCAGTGGTGGGTGGTTCACCGGCTGGAGCCGCATTCCTCCCCCTGGCCGGCGTCCTGCGTACAGGATGCAGGCTCATCCGGCCCCACCCGCACCTCGCCGGGCCAGGGGGCGTAGACGGAGAAGTTCACCATCTCCCTGGCCCGGTACGGCCCGTACAGGGCCCACTCCCGCCAGACGCTGGCGCCGTAGCCCGGGCGGGCGGGCACCTCCACGCGGCGCTCCCCCGGCGCCAGGTTCTCGTCCACCACCTCCACCTCGGGCGCCGGCTGGAACCACTCCACCACGGTGCGCATCTGCAAGGGCGGCACCACCGCCCCGGAGGGGCCCCAGACCGCCACGGCCAGCCGCTGGCCCTGCAGCCGGGCCGAAAGGGCCACCGGATACGGCAGGGGATTTTCCAATACCAGGTCCAGCACCCCGTACGCCACCGTCGCGTCCCGGCCCGGGGCCACATAGGGCACGGGGGTGGAGTGCGGGCTGCGCACCCTGGCCCGCAGCCCCGCCAGAAGGGCCGCGTTGTAGACCGTGGTGGAGACCTGGCAGACCCCTCCCCCGACGCCCACATCCCGCGCTCCCCGCCGCAGCACCGGCGCCGGACGGTAGCCGGCCTGGGGCAGGCGGGGACCCACCTCCCGGTTGAAGGACCAGGTCGCCCCCGGGGCCAGCACCACGCCGTCTACCGCCCGGGCCGCCAGGCGGATGTTGGAGGCCCGGCCCTCGCCCTCGCCGGCGGGCAGGCGGGTGGTGTAGCGGCTGAGGAGCCTGGGGCGCATCAGCGACTCCACCACCTGCGGTCCCGCCGCCGGCGGCAGCTCTTCCAGGGGCACGGTCACCACCCGTCCCGGCGGCAGCTCCAGCATGGCCCGCTCGATGGCCGAAGCCAGGGCCTGGGGGTCCACCCGGCGGCCGCTTCGGCCGGGAACCACCTCCACGGAGCCGTCCGGAAAGACCCGCACGCGGGGCTCCGCGGGCGCCCGGCCCAGGACCCGGTCCAGCTGCTCCGCCAGGTGAGCTGCCGCATGGAAGTCCAGGTGGTAGCCCTCCGCCGTCAGGCCAAGCCGGGCCGGCACCACCTCCAGGCGCACGCCTTCGGCCTCCAGCACCACCGGCAGCTCGGCTCCCACGGGGATAGGGCCGGCGGGCGCCGGAACGGGCCTGGGCAGGGCCGGCAGAGTACGGCTCGTGGAGAAGCGTGCGGGCGATGCGGCAGCCGCCCGCAGCCCCGGCTCAGGCGCTGCCCCCCGCAAAAGCCACAGCAGCGCCGCCAGGGCGGCCATGGCCAGGTAGCCGACCCAACCCCACGTCGATCCCGAGGCCGCGGGGGCGGCGGCGCAGGCGGACAGGCCGGAGGCCCGCGCGCCTCGCCCCGGGCCCGCTCGGGCCGCTGCCCACCAGTGGCGCAGGGCCTGGCCCGGCCGGCCCATGCGCAGCGCCGCCCGGGCCAGGTTGCGGTGGGCAGCCGCCAGGGAGGGGTCGAGGCGAAGGGCGACCCGGTAGGCGCAAAGGGCCCGGCGCCGCCTGCCGGCAAGCCAGAACGCGTTGGCCAGGTTGTTCCACGCCGCGGCCGCCGCCGGTGTGCGCCGGCCGGCCGCCCGGAGCGTCCGCCGCCAGGCCCGCCGGGCGGCCCGAAGGCGCCCTGCCCGGGCCAGCAGCAGGCCCATGTGGTTCCACAGGCGGGCCGAGTCGGCGCCCGGAGCGTGCGCCGCCTGCCGCCGCAGCAGCCGGCAAGCCACCGCCGTGCGGCCCTCGCCGGCCAGGGCGTGGGCCAGGGCCTCAAGCTTGGGGTTCCATGGGGGCGGCAGGCCGGGGGGCTCCGGCGGGCTGTTCGGGTAAGGGGGTCCCATCATCCACGGCCACCACCTCGAGGCTGTCCGCGGCCGCCTGCACCAGGGACGGCACGTCCAGCCGGGCTTCCGCCTCCTGCACCGCCTCCAGGGTGGGGTGGGTGGCGGGGTGCCGGGCCACGAACAGGGTGCAGCAGTCCTCGAAGGGCTCGATGGAGATGGGATAGGTGCCGATGGTACGGGCCTGGCGGATGATCTCCTCCTTGTCCCATCCCACCAGGGGACGCAGTACCAGGCGGCGGGCTGCCTGGTTCACCACCGACAGGCTGCGCAGGGTCTGGCTGGCCACCTGGCCCAGGTTCTCCCCGGTGATGAGGGCCTCGTGGCCGAAGCGGTCGGCCAGCCGGTCGGCAATGCGCAGCATCATGCGCCGCATGAGGATGACGCCCAGCGGGTGGGGGCAGCGGGCGTAGATCTCCTTCTGCACCTCGGTGAAGCGCACCATGAAGACCCGCAGCGGGCTGTGCCAGCGGGCCAGGGCGGCCGCCAGGCGCACCACCTTGTCCCGGGCCTGCTGGGTGGTGAAGGGGATGGCGTGGAAGTGCAGGAGGTCCACCTCAAGCCCCCGCTTCATGCCCATCCACGCCGCCACAGGGCTGTCGATGCCGCCGGAGACCAGCGCCAGGGCCCGCCCGCTGACGCCCACGGGGAGCCCGCCCGGGCCCGGGTGCTCCCCGTCGTAGACGAAAGCCTCCCGCTCCCGCACCTCCACGTGCACCTGCAGGCGGGGATGGTGCACGTCCACCCGGAGGCGGGGCCCGAAATGGCGCAGGAGGTCGGCGCCCACCACCCGGTTCAGCTCCAGGGAGTCCAGGGGAAACTGGCGGTTGGCCCGCCGGGAGTTCACCTTGAAGGGAACCGGAGGCGCCTGCGAGGCGGCGGCAGCCGCGTTCGGCGGCTCTGCGGGGCCGGTGGCCGCCAGGCCCAGCCAGGCTGCCACCAGCTGGCGGGCCGCCCGGCAGATGTGCTCCACCTCCAGGGGAACCTGCAGGGCCGGCACAGCCCCCACGACCCCAAAGACGCAGCTGGCCGCCCGGGCCGCCCGCTCCACCAGGCCGGCTCCGTCCGGCAGGGGCCGCTCGGGTTCCAGCACCATGCGCCCGTAGAGGGTGCGCACGGCGAAGGGGCCCAGGGGGCGCACCCGGGCGGCCAGGTTGCGGGCCAGGGCCTGTTCGAACTGGCGCCGGTTGTCCCCCTTCAGGGCGATCTCCCCGAAGCGCACCAGCACCACGGCCCGGCCAGGGCTCGCCCGAACCTCATCCTCCATGGCGCACGGGCTCCCGCTTGACGAAGGCTGCCAGCTCGGCCAGCACCTGGCGGGCGGCCTGCACCGCCCGCTCCACCTCGGCCTCGGTGGTCAGAAGCCCCAGGCTGAAGCGCACCGCAGAGCGGGCCAGGCTTTCGGGAACCTTCATGGCCCGCAGCACGTGGCTGGTGCGGCTCTTGTGGGAGGCGCAGGCGGAACCCACCGACACCATGACGCCGGCCGCCTGGTCCAGGTGGTTGGCCACCACGTCGGCCCGAAGGCCCTCGAAGGCCACCGCGAGGATGTGGGGTGCCCGCAGGGCCGGGTCGGCCGGGCCCAGCAGCCGGGCGCCGGGATAGGCGGCCTGCAGCCCCTCCCACAGGCGCAGGGAAAGCAGGGCCAGGCGCTGGGTGGAACGGGGCAACTCCTCCCGGGCCAGCCGGGCCGCCACGCCGAACCCGACGATGCCCGGCACGTTTTCCGTTCCGCTGCGAAGGCCCCGTTCCTGGCCGCCGCCCCGCAGCCACGGCTCCAGGCGCACGCCCCGCCGCACGTACAGGGCCCCCACCCCCTTGGGGCCGTGCAGCTTGTGCGCGCTCACCGAGGCCAGGTCCACCCCCAGGGCCTGCACGTCTACGGGGATCCGCCCGGCCGCCTGCACGAGGTCGCTGTGCAGGAGGGGGCGGGAAGGTCGTGCCCGCAGGGCCCTGGCCAGCTCCGCCACGGGCATGCGCGCGCCCGTTTCGTTGTTGACCAGCATCAGGGACACCAGGATGGTGTCCGGCCGCACCGCCTGCAGCACCCGCTCCACGGGCACCACGCCGTCAGGCTGGGGGGGCACCCAGCTGACCTCAAAGCCCTGGCGGTGGAGCGCCTCCAGGGGCTCCAGCACCGAAGGGTGCTCCACCGCCGATGCTACCACGTGCCGTCCCTGGCGGCGCAGGGCCATGGCCGCGCCCCACAGGGCCGCCTGGTTGGCCTCGGTGGCGCCGCTGGTAAAGACGATCTCCTCGGGCTCGGCCCCCAGCAGGTCGGCCACCTGCCGGCGGGCAAACTCCACGGCTTCCCGGGCCTGCTGGCCCAGGCGGTGGCGGGAGGAGGGGTTGCCGAAGCGGCCGGTCATGGCCTGCACCATGGCATCCACCACTTCGGGCCGCACGGGGGTGGTGGCGGCGTTGTCCAGGTAGACCGCGTCGGCCGGCGCCACAGTCCAGCCCAAGGCGGGACGCACCTCCCTGGCAGCGGGGCTCGGGGGCCGGTGCGCGATTAGTATAGGCCCCGCCTGCGCCGCCCTGCAAACAGGGCTTCGGCGGCCAGCACCCCCAGCGCGAGCCATCCCGCCACGGGGTACAGCCTGGCCACTGCCGGGGCAAAGCCCAGGGCAGCCACCGGAAGGGCCGCCGCCGTCCACGCGGCGGCTCGCTCGGGCCCCTGGCCCAGGGCTACCACCGCGGCCACCGCGGTGGTGTAGGCGGCCAGTGCCACCGCGGCTGCGTGGAGCCGGCCCAGAGCAGGATGTACCCGCCCGGCGGCGTGCACAAGGGGCATGGTGGGCGGGGCCGGCAGGTGGGAGCGCACCACCAGCACCGAGCCGGCCGCCAGCGACCCCAGCACCGCGCCGGCGGGCAACCCGACGGCGGCGGCGGCGCGCAGGGGCCCGCCGGGACGGCCGTCGGGGCCCCACAGGGGTCGCAGGGCCGCTTCGGCGAACAGCCCGTTGGCCGCCGCATACAGCGCTGCGCGCCCCGCGCAGGCCGCGGGGCGCAGCCCCACGGACACCCTGCCGGCGGCCGTGGCCGCACCCGCGCCATCCCCATGCGCCCTGCCCTGCCCGGGCCCTGCCGGCTCGGAGGGGCGGGGAGCGCCCAGCAGCCAGGCGCCCACGGACAGCGCCACCAGCGCGGCCATGGGAGGCCCCAGGAGACTGCTGAGGCGGGCAAGCCCCCGGCCGGCCGGCAGGGAGGCCACCGCGGCCACCGCCATCCCCCAGGCCGCCAGGGAGAGGCCCTGGCCCCCGTCGCGGGCCGTGAGGTGGGCCAGGGCCGCCAGCATGGCCACCAGGGAGATCCACGAGATGGCCATGGCCGCCGCCCGGCCGCCCGCCGCCAGCACCACCTCTCGGGCGCCGGTGGGGCGCCTCCCGGAGGAGCCCCGCCAGGGCCCGGGATAGGCGGAACGGCCGGCCGCCAGCACCGCCGCCCCCACGCAGGCGGCTGCCGCCATAGCGGGAGAGGCCGGGCCGCAGGCCACCGTGAACGGGACGAGCTCCTGGCCCGTGGCAAAGCCGGCGCCCACCACCGACGCGAAGAGGGTCCACACGGCGGCGGCTCGGCCCGGCAGGGCCCGCACCACACCCCACCACCCCGAGGGGGACAGGACGGGCGGCGTCCAGGCCCGGGGCAGTTCGCCAGCGCCTGGACGTAGCGCCAGCGCCTGTATACGCCGCCCGGTGCTGACATATAACGTGAACGGGCCGCAGAGCAGGTCCCAGCGGCACGGGGCCGGTCCCAAGGCAGCAGCCAGGGCCGGGTGGTGAGGCGGGCGGTGATGGGTCGCCCGGGGCGCATCCCATCCCACGAGGAAGAGGTGGTGGGAAGGGTCCACTACCGTGACCAGCGTGCCGTGGCGAGCCTGGCCCGCTGCCTGCAGGATGTGGTGGGGCCGGCTCCGGAGGGGGCGGACTTCTCCGTCGCGGTGGTCTGCATCGGGACCGACCGCTCTACCGGCGACGCCCTGGGGCCCCTGGTGGGCACCTACCTGCGGCGGTGGGCCCCGCAGCTTTCCGTGTACGGAACCCTGGAGGAGCCCGTCCACGCCACCAACCTCAGCGAGACGCTGGCCCGGCTGAAGGCGGCGGCCGCCTCCTTCGTGCTGGCCGTGGACGCCTGCCTGGGGCGGGCCGAGAACGTAGGCTACGTCACCCTCCGGGTGGGGCCGCTGCGCCCCGGAAGCGGGGTTCGAAAGAGCCTGCCCGAGGTGGGCCACGCCCATATGGTGGGCGTGGTGAACGTGGGCGGCTTCATGGAGTACCTGGTTCTGCAGAACACGAGGCTGGGGGTGGTGTGGCCCATGGCCAGGGTGATGGCGGCGGCCATTGCCCGCGCCTTCGCAGGCGTGCGGGCGGCCCCCTCCTGGGCGGCCCTGGCGGGCCAGGCCTGGGAGGAGGATGGGGAGCTGTAGGGCGACCGACCCCGGCCTCCGCCCGGCTCCCGCAGGGGCCGGGGCCGGCAACGAAGGCCGCTGGCCGGAGGGCCCCGTCAGCTTCCCAGGCGCTCCCGTAACATGGAGACCACTTCCTGTGGGGTCATCCGTGCGGCATCCACCACCACGGCCGGCGTGAGCCGGCGGGTGTCGCCCAGCAGGTTGCTGTCCAGGCGGCTGAGCACCACCGCGTCCACCTGAGGGAGAGGGGCGTCGTGCAGGGAAACGACGCGGAAGCCGGCCGCCTCCAGATGCGGGCGGAACGTGCGGGACAACTCGTCGTCACAGGCCACCAGCCAGCTGCCCTGGGGCATGGGCACGCTCCCTCGGGAAGTGCTGGCCGCCCCGCTCGGGCTGCCGCGCCAGGGGCGGGGTGCCCGACGGCGGCGGCCGCGCGCGTAGGGTGAACCCCGCAGCGCGCCGGCATGCGTGCCGTCAGGGGCCCTGGCCGGCAGGGCCGCTCGCCACGGAACGGAGGGCCTCCAGCACCTGGGCGTCCTCCACGGGCCCGAAGTGGTCGTAATACTGCCCCACCGCCTCCATGTCTGGGGGGAGCAGCAGGGCGACCAGCTGGTCGCACTCCCGGGCCACCAGAGGGGCGCTGGAGGGGGCGGCGACGGGAACCGCCACCACCAGGGTGGCGGGATTCTTGCGGCGTACGTGACGGGCTGCTGCCAGGCAGGTGTACCCCGTGGCCAGCCCGTCGTCCACCACCAGGGCCACCCTCCCGGCCAGGTCGGGGACGGGAAGGCCGTACCGCTGCTCGCGGCGGCGGGCTTCCTGGAGCGCCTCCTGGACGGCCTGGTCCACCTCGTGGTCGGCAATGCCCAACCAGCGCAGCAGCTGGTGCGCCAGCACCACGGTGCCGTCGGCCGCCACGGCGCCCAGGGCCCGCTCCGGGCTGGTGGGAAGCGCCACCTTCTTGACCGGGGCCACCCGCAAGTCCGCCTGGAGGGCGGCAGCCACCTCCCGGGCCACCAGCACGCCCCC